>NZ_JBVVUU010000052.1:0-14296 GCF_056032925.1 Aeribacillus sp. JST-2 | reverse complement strand
GGTATATTGGAACCCACGGTCACTATGAATAAGTGGATGCTCTCCATTTAAAAGTGCGGTGGCTTGATCCAACGTTTTGAATACAAGATGATTATTATTGGAATGTCCTAAAACATAGCTAACAATTGATCCATCATATAGATCAAGAATAGCACTTAAATATGCTTTCTTTGATGAACCATATTTTAATTCTGTGACATCAGTTACCCATTTTTCATTTGGCTTTTCCGCTGTGAATTCACGATTCAATATATTTTCTGCAACATGTTGAGGGGTAGATCGCTTATAAGATTTCTTCTTTTTTCGAATAACAGATTGTATACCGGCAACTTTCATCAGTCTATAAATTCGTTTGTGATTGAAGTTCTGACCAAGCTTTCGATTTATATTCAAAGTCATTCGACGGTAACCATAGATGCCGTCAACTTTCTCATGGAGAACTTTCATCTCTTTTACGATTTCTTCATTCTGAAGTTCTCGGGAGGAAGGCGAACGTTTTAACCACTTATAGTAAGCAGCTCGTGAAATACCGGCGATTTCACATAATAAGATTATGCTTAGGTTTTCTTTCTCATGAAGTTCCTGGATTGCGATATACTTGTCTTCAAAACGGATTTGGTTTACTTTCGCCTCCTTTCGATCTCCTCTAACTTTTTTAAAAATAGATTCTCCGCACGTAAGCGTTCATTTTCTCTTTCTAACTTTTTCATCTCCAGTTTCATTTTCTCTTCTGGAGATAACTCTGCTTCTTCTTTTTTTCTTCCTCGTTTGTCTTTAAGCGCTTCTTCTCCACCATTTTCATACTTCTTCACCCATTGATATACTTGTTGATAAGAAACTTCATAAGTCTCTGCTGTTTTTTTATAATCTTTTCCGTTCCCTAAACAATCAAGCACAATTTGTATCCGTTCATTCCAAGTCGTTTTTCTTCCTTTAGTCATAGAGCTTGTCTTTCCTTTCGACGTATCCTTTAGATCTCTATGGCTATTATACTTCTTAATCCATCGTTGAAGTACCGATCTACTTGAAATACCATATTTCCTGACAATCTCGTACTGTGAGAACTCACCAGATAAATAATCTTTTACAGCTGCTTCCTTAAGTTCTTTGGTATAACCTTTCCAAGAATTTGAACGTTCTAAACCCTCTATTCCAAATTCCTCAAATTCATTTATCCATTGCCTTAAAGAATATTTAGTAATTTGATACCTTTTACAAAGCTCTTGAATAGTACATTCTCGGTTTTCATATGCAAGTAAAACTTCAAGTTTGAACTCTGTAGTATATTGCTTATACATAGAAAAACTCCCCCTAAGGTAAAACAGATTTTTTATATTTTAATCTGTCTACCTTAAGGGGAGCATATCAATGCGGCAAGCCTCTAAATGAATTTTAACAACTCGCGAATCATAGAAGCAATATAATGTGTCAATTGCTGCTGGTTTTGCTTTTTTTGCGCAAGCTGTTCAATGGCATGATAAAGTTCGGGGTGTTTGATCAAATAGTCGATCACTTCTTCCAAATGTTTTTCAGTCCGGTACGGTTCAAGCACTTCCGTCAAAAGACTGGGGGAGTCGCCTTGTCCAACCAAATGATCAATGCTGACGTCAAGGGCATTGCTTAAAGAGATCAGCTGTTCAAGACTCGGCTGCTGCAGACCGGTTTCCAATTTGCTGATGACAGATCTGGTTACATTCAATTTATCGGCAAGTTGTTTTTGGCTCCAACCTTTTTGTTTTCGAAAAAATCTCATATTCATTTGAAATTTCTGCTGTGCGTTCACGGAATTCACCAACTTTTCTGTCCCACTTAAACATATCGTAAAGGAAAAGGGGAATTCCGGATGATCGCAATATGAACATATACAAATATGTTCTTTATAGGAACGATGAAGGAAAATGGAGTAATTGGGAGTAACGTTAAGGATTTTGCATTATAAGTAGTAAAAATGACCTATTTTTGTCAAATATTGATCTTTTTTCTCAAAATTATAAATTTATCAATAAGTGAAAATTTTGGAAAAATATTATACTCAAATTAGATCATGGTTAGGAGGGATGAAATGAAGGCTTATCAGCTTAAAAAGGTCTATGCTTTCCGCGGCAAAAATGGCAAAAGCGAAAGCTGCGGAAATGTTACATTAACATTAGGCGACTTTTCAAAAAACGAATTACGCTATCATCATTTTACCGTTCCTGACGATGCCATTGTCGATGCCTATTTTCAAATGAAACATAATCGCTCCTTGTTCCGGTTTCGATTTATGCTGAAGCAGAAGAAGCTGTATGTCCAGTACTTTACATACAACGAAGAAGCCGACCGTTATGAAGAGGCTGTGATCGACAAACGCCTTAGATCATCACCTGCGTTTTCCTCATTGTTAGGGAGCGTACGCTTTTCGGGCTCCAACTATTTCTCTTTCATTATAAACAAATGTAAGAAAGATAAAAATGTTGAATATTGAAAAATCTTGCGCATCTCGAAACAACAGGCAAACGGGAAACATAATGAAAAAGCCGACCAAAAGGTATTGCTTTCAAAATCAGCACCGGTTTGACAACAAAAAACATTTGGCCATTTTATAAAACGGTTGAAAGTTTTTAGGGGAAAATCGGAAAATTATGGCGGCAACGTGTAAAAAAGAAATTATAAATCAACGAAATAATCAAAATATTGACATTTTTCCATCTCCCTTAAGTGCGCTACAATAAAGCTGTACGAAAGAAGGGAGGGATGATGTGATCAATCAAGTAACGTTAGTTGGCCGGTTGACAAGGGATCCGGAAATCCGCTATACGAGTGAAGGTTCGGCGGTTGCAAATATTACGCTGGCGGTCAGCCGAAATTACCGCAATAAGGCCGGAGAAATTGACGCCGATTTTGTCAATTGCACACTTTGGAGGAGAACGGCGGAAAACACGGCCAATTACTGCCGGAAGGGATCGATTGTCGGAGTCATCGGCCGAATTCAATCGCGCCATTACGAAAACAGTGAGGGGAAAAAAGTATATGTAACGGAAGTCGTTGCCGATTCGGTTCGATTTATGGGCACCCCTCCGTCAAGAGTGCGGGCGATGGAACTTGCGGAAGCTGAACAAGAACCAGCGAACGCCGAGGCCGAATAGCCTTTTCCACCTTCCCTTTGTATTCCTCTCCAATGGCATGCGGCATTGGCACATTGCCAATTCAAAAAGCAGTTGATATCCAGACAAGACCAAATCGTCTTCTATGTTCCTTCCTTTAGAAAAAATCAATAGCGATCCTCTCCATGTTCCCCGAGCATTCAGCCAATTGCAGCCGCTCTGCAATTGGCGTTTTTTTCGGGAGGGCATCAGCAAGCGGCTTTTCAGAGCCTTGGAAACGGGTTATCGCAATGGGAGTTGTCTCTTCACTTTTGTTTCTGTCGGAAGCGGCAGGATATTCGCCGATGGCTTCTTGCCAAACCGGCTATTTGCTTGCTGCTTTTTTAATGGCATCGTACAGCTGTTCCCATTCTGAAGACCGTTTGTTGTTTGAGGAATCTTGTTTGGCCAATTTCCATTCCTCCTTTTTCATAATGTCTTATATTGATGAACTGGGTCTTTTACAGCTTTTCGCTGTTCCTCTCCTTTAAGTAAAGGAAACATTCTCCCTTTTAATTGGAAAACTCTCCGCCTACTCTCTCAATGTAAACAGATGCTGCAATTCCTCTGTCGAAAGTTCGGTGATCCAATTGTCGCTTTGGATCAGCTGCTCGTTTAAGGCTTGTTTTTTCTCAATCATTTCGTCGATTTTTTCTTCAATGGTTCCGGTCGTAATCAGCTTATGGACGTGGACGAACCTTTTTTGGCCGATTCGATAGGCGCGGTCGGTTGCTTGGTTTTCAACAGCCGGATTCCACCAGCGGTCAAAATGGATGACATGGTTGGCAGCCGTCAAGTTCAGCCCTGTGCCTCCGGCTTTCAGCGACAAAATAAATAACCGGCTGCTTCCATTTTGGAAGGATTCGACAAGTTCGTCACGTTGTTTCTTTGACAGACCGCCATGCAAAAATAAGACTTCAGTATGAAACGTTTTTTCAAGGACGCTTTTCAACATTTCCCCCATTTGAACGTATTGGGTGAAAATCAAGCAGCTTTCTTTTTGATCCAAAATCGCTTCCGTTAACTCGATGAGTTTGATCATTTTCTGCGACCGTTCGGTGACTTTGCCGGGAGCGTCTTCCTTCAAGTACAAGGCCGGGTGGTTGCAGATTTGTTTTAATTTCCCGAGCATTTTTAAAATGAGCGCTTTCCGTTCCCATCCGTTTGCGGCCGCCACTTCATGAAACGTGTCTTTGACGAGCTGTTCGTACAAAGAAGCTTGCTCGACGGTAAGCGGCACATATTCCTTTTGTTCTTGTTTTTCGGGCAAATTCAAGGCAACGTGCTCATCCTGTTTTGTGCGGCGGAGCAAAAACGGCCTGATCATGCGGCGCAGTTTTTCCACTTTGTTTGAATTTTGCTCTTTTTCGATCGGCAGCACATACTCTTGATGAAAATGGCGGAGGCTCCCTAAATAGCCTTTGTTTATAAAATCAAAAATCGCCCAAAGCTCCGTCAGGCGGTTTTCAATCGGCGTTCCGGTCAATGCGATGTGCTGGCGGCCTTTCAGCTTGCGAATGGAGCGGGATTGCTTGGTATGCGCGTTTTTAATATTTTGCGCCTCATCGATGCAAACGGCGGACCAATGGACGGATGACAGCTCATCGAAGTCCAGATGGGTCAGGCCGTATGACGTCAAAACAATATCGCAGCGGGAAACGGTTTCCTGAAACGCCTCCCCTTTTTTCCGCCGCGGACCGTAATGCAAATAAACGTTTAAATTCGGCGCGAACTTTTCTATTTCTTTTTGCCAGTTGCCGAGCACGGATGTCGGAACGATGATGAGGGCGGGCGCATCGGGCTTCTCTTGTTCTTTTACGTACTGGAAATAGGCGATCATTTGCACCGTTTTTCCCAGCCCCATATCATCGGCCAAGCAAGCGCCGAAACCGTACCGCCGCAAAAACAAAAGCCAATCAAATCCTTGCTTTTGATAAGGGCGGAGCTTGCCGTTAAAATGCTTCGGCATGGCGTTCGTTGGAATTGCCGTCAGTTCGCCGAGCTGTTTCACCATCTTTTTGAAAGCGCCGTTTAATTCGATTTGAATGTTGGCAAACGGGCGAGAATTCTCTTCATCATCGGCCGCATTCTGCCCGAACTCCTGCTCTAAGATGTCAAAGATGTGAAGGCCTTCTTTTTCAGCTTTCTTCAGCATTTTTTTGATTTCGGCCAATAGGGCGGGGTCGAGCATAATCCATTTGCCGCGGATGTTGACAAGTCGGCGCTTTTCCGCCACAAGACGCGCGAATTCTTCTTCCGATAGTTCCACGCCGTTTGTTGCAATTTTCCAGTTAAAATCAATCAAAGCATCCATGCCGACAAACGATCTCCCGCTTGGAGCCGAGTGAACCTGCGCTTTCAATGTCAAGCGCGACTGCTTCACCGCCTGCCACCATGATGGCAGAAGAATGTCAATGCCTGAAGCCACAAATACGCCGCTCGCCTCCATTAAAAAGCGCCATGCCTCCTGTTCGTTTAACAGGGCGATTCCGTCATGAAAGGAAAGCCAAGGGACGATTTCCGAAAAGCGCTGCTGCTCACGCTTTATTTCATCTTCATATTTCCGCCATTTGGCCGGAATGGTGTTTTGTCCGTGATAAAAGACGATGGAATCTTGATTTTTCCGATCGCGCAAAAACATTTCAAGCTTCCACTCATCGCCGCCATCTTCTTCCGGTTCATTTAAACGCAGGCCGATTTGAAACGGCAAGTGATTGACGATCCAGCCGATTTTTTCAAGCCAATCTCGTTCATCAAGGAAATGGCCATCAAACGATGTGAAAACAGGATGCTTCTTTTCAATCTCTTCCCAAGCTTGTTTGGCGCCGCCGTCTCTTGCGATCAAATCATGGACGGCTGCGGAAAACCATTCAAGATCGTACGGATCGAATGTGCCCTCCGTCGGTTTCCAGCCGATTTTGCCGTTTTGCCAAGATTCATAGTCCGGCATGAAGGCTCCATCTTGAATCAACTGATAAATCTTTTCGGCTGTTTCTTTATCTTTTGTGATCTCCTCGGAAAATCGGATGTCCAAGAGCGAATTAAACGGCTTTTTCGCGAACCATTCAACCGCTTGCCACGGGGAAAGAAGGACCGCCATATCCAGCATGTGCAAATTGGTGCCGTAAAAGGACGAAGAATGCCAAGTGAAGGCATGTTTGCGCCAAAATTCAGGAGGCACGGCTCTGCCGTCTTCGTCCGTACACCAAATTAGAAACTGATGATCTTTCACTCGTTCGGCAGAAATGACAAGTCCGGTTGTTAACATATGGCCACTTTCCTTTCTATTGAAGTTGCGGGGTCATCAATTGTTGATAACATGGCTACAGCAATTTTCCTTTGACAAGCTCTTCTTGAAAAGCTCGCAATCGTTTATGGCTGTCGGTTAAGGTTTGAAAATAATGATCCCATGTGTCGGCGGCAGACAATTTTTTGTAAAGGCGCTTCAGCCTCTTTAAATGTTTAACGGCGTAACGATAGCTCTTCCGTTTTTTTTCGGCAATTTTCGCGTCGATCTCTTGATGCAAAATAGGCAAAAGAGCGTTTGGAGCCGTTTTTTCGATATGCTTGAGCAGCCCCCTGTCGACGTCGTCAAGGGAAAATCCGATCAAAAGCTGCAGCTCCGCCCACTGGTCATACCGTTCTTCGTCAAGCAAATACTCGTGATAAGCGACATAGCTGTAAGGAAGAAGCTTTCGGCATGCTTCCTCAAATGTGTCATGATCTCCTGTTGCCATTCGGTACTGTTCAAACTCGTTCAATACATACAAGATGACTTCCTGTTTGTCGGTGAAATCCTGATCTTGTATATAATGTTTTGCTTGTTCGAGAACAGCGGGCACCCATTTCCGAAACCTTTGAAATTCTTTTCGGGAAGTTATTGTTGTCAGCCACTGGAACATAAACGGAAGCAAAGGGAGATCCGTGTTTTGAAAAAAGTTGATGATACGCTCATCATTTTTTTCCAAAAAATCAAAATGAACCAGCGCCAGATCGCATTCAAGGGCGAACTGGCCATCGCGATCCAATTCTTCTTTTTTCCGCTTTGCCAACAAGCCTTTTTCTTCCGCGATCCATTTCTTCCGGTTCAGGATGGATTCCCAAATAAGCCGATACGTGATAATACGGGGATAGAGCAGCCCTTTGCCGCAAAATAAAAGCCGACGAGTATAATCCCGCATTTCGCTTAACAGTGGGTCGACGAAAAACGGGAGCGGCTGTTTTTGGATCGTTTGAATGTTCTGGAAAAGAGATTGCTGCAGCTCCCCTACAAACGGTTCAACGTAATGGAAAAAATAAGACGGATCGATGTTCGGTTTATGATAGAAGCGGCACAGTTCGATCAGCAAACTTTCAGCCAAAAGGATGCGGTAGAGCGGCTTCAGCTCCTCTTGTGCCGGAGCGCTTGCTTTCAGCTTCGGATACAATTGGTACCAAAGCGCATATATTTTGCCCATTCCTTGAACCTTGTCGAGCTGATCGATCTCGTCTTCAAAAAATTGCACCCATTCTTTAACAGATTGTTCCATGTTTGGAACGCCTTTTTTAACAACTCCATGGCGTTGAAGCGTCGCCAGAGAAGGTTTTGCGCCGCCTTTCCACTCGTTTAAAAAGTCACCTAAATAACCTGTCATTGCATAAACATATAAAAAAGCAGCAACGAGATGGCGGCACGGAAAACCGGACGAACAGGAGCAGCTCGAAAGCGGAAAGTAATCCAAATCCAATTTCACATAGGCGCGCTTCACATCCTGGACAACCGCAGACACCACCATTCCATCCTGCTTGACGTTGAACACATTTCCTTGTCTGTATAAAACCAGCCCTATTTTCATCAATGTCTGGCTCTTTTCCGCTTCCGGGGGAAGAGCCTTGATCACTTGCTCACTGCAATGGAACACCAATTCTTTATCAAAAAGGTCAGAAGGCATGTACCGATTCGCTCCTTTAAAATTTCCACGGAACAATAGAAGTTTCTTTTTGATTATAACGCAAAAAAAATCGAACGAACACACTCTTTGTCCAAAAAAACGGTTGCAACTTTCTGACAAAAACAGTATAATCGTCATATCTTGCTGTTTGATTTTGTAAAAAAATGAAGAAAGGAAATTTTTCAGAATGGAAGATAAAAAGAAAATCCAGGATGAATTTCTGAAAATTCTCCTTAACGCTTACAAGCAAGGCGAAACAAACAAACATGTGACAACGCAAGATTTGCTGAAACAATTGGAATATGAGATGAAAAGAGTATATGTTTCCTATTGAAAGACACATTTGCTTTTTCGATCGACAAAGAGAAAATGGTGTAAATGGCTCCAAGTGCGTAATTGCGCCAAAATGCCAAAACATAAACTTTTGCCTAAAAAACCGGATCGCGGTCATTCCGTGCCGGTTTTTTCTTTTTTTCATTTCTACTTATTTTAGAAATAGAACTTTTTTCTTATTAACAAATTGGTGCGGACGGACGATAACCGAATTGGAGCGAATAGGATCGCATTAGCGAAAGCTCAGAAAAAAAGTTGTTTAGGAGGATGAAGGGTTGAGCAGTCGTTGGTTGACGCCAGAAGAAATCGAAGCGAGACGGAAGCTGAAAAAGCTATGCCTCTATCTCTTGCTTCCGGCCGCAGCAATCCTGATTGGCGCCGTTACGGCCATCTTATCGCGTTATATGTAAAAAAAGTAAGGGGATGTATGACGGATACATCACCTTATTTTTTTGACAAAATAATTGAAAAAGAAAACGGCAGCGGAAAGCTGCTGAAAAATGGCAGGGGAATTTGCAAACAAAATTGTCGATTTATATAGAAAATAGAAAAGGCAACCAGTATAATAGCTTAATAGAGGAATTGAATTTTGTGAACTTATTTTTCAGCGGAGGTAAATATGGAAGAAACGATTAGTTTAAAAGAATTATTGGATACATTGAAAAAGAGAATGAATTTGATCATTCTCATTACAGTGATTGCCACAGCGGCAAGCGGAATTGTCAGCTATTTTTTCATCACTCCGATTTACCAAGCTTCCACACAAATTTTGGTGAACCAGGCGAAAGATGACCAAGCGGTTTTTCAATATAATGAAATTCAAACCAACTTGCAGCTCATTAATACATACAATGTCATCATCAAAAGTCCGAGAATTTTGGAATTGGTCATCCAAGATTTGGGTCTCGACGAAACTGTTGATGAATTGAACAACAAAATTACCGTTGCCAGCGAAAAAGATTCGCAGGTTGTCAATATTTCCGTCGAAGATCCGGATCCGAATCATGCCGTCAAGATTGCCAACACTATCGCAGCGGTTTTCCAAAAAGAAATTGAGAACATTATGAATGTGGACAATGTCAATATTTTGTCAAAGGCGGAAGTAAAAGAAAACATGTCTCCGGTGAAGCCGAAGCCGCTTTTGAACATGGCGATTGCCTTTGTCGTCGGATTGATGGCGGGAGTAGGGCTTGCCTTTTTGCTGGAATACTTGGACAACACGATCAAAACCGAGCAGGATATTGAAAAAATATTGGAGCTTCCGGTGCTTGGCGCAATATCCAAAATGGATCATGAAACAAGCGGCGCAGGGGGCGGCAAAACGGTGAAAAAATCGCGAGCAAGGGGGGAAACGTATGGCGCTTAGAGCAAAAGGATTAAAACAAAAACAGCGGACGCTGATTACCCATCATCAGCCGAAATCGCCGATTTCCGAGCAATACCGGACAATTCGGACAAACATTCAATTTTCCGCTGTCGATGAAGAAGTCCGGTCGATCATGGTCACTTCGACAGGCCCCGGGGAAGGAAAATCGACGACAGCGGCCAATTTAGCCGTCGTGTTTGCGCAGCAGGGAAAACGGGTGCTGCTCATTGACGCCGACTTGCGCAAACCGACTGTCCATTATACCTTCCGGGTGCAAAATATTCACGGATTAACGAGCGTGCTGCTTAAAAATAAATCGCTACAGGAAGCGGTGACGATAAGCGAGGTCGATCAGCTTGACATTTTGACAAGCGGGCCGATTCCTCCAAATCCGGCTGAACTGCTGTCTTCCAGAAGCATGGAGGAATTGCTGAAGGAAGCGCATTCCTTGTACGATATCGTCATTGTCGATTCCCCGCCGCTTTTGGCAGTAGCCGACGCACAAATTTTGGCCAACCATGTGGATGCGTCGATTATGGTGGTGGCAAGCGGAAAAACGGAAAGAGAAGCCGCCGTCAAAGGAAAAGAGGCGCTGGCCGCAGCGAAAAGCAAGCTGCTGGGCGTCGTATTAAACGGAAAATCGCAAAGGGACAGTCAATATTACTATTATTACGCTGAAAAGAAATAGGTTTTTACACCTATTTTCTATTGAAAATATTCAATTTCATGCTGTTAAAATATTCAGTTTCATGCTAAAATGAGAAGGCTGCTGTTACGATTATTGGGTTTTAAGGTGAAAATAGGCTTTTATACCTATTTTTTCTTCAAAAATATTCAATTTTTTGCTAAAATGATGAATGGCTGCATTTTTTCTCCGCAGCTTGAGGATGTGAGTGAACGATGATAGATTTACATTGCCATATCTTGCCGGGAATTGATGACGGGGCGAAACATTTGACGGAAAGCATCGAAATGGCGCGAGAGGCTTATAGTGAAGGAATCACCGCCATTATTGCCACGCCGCATCATAAAAACGGCCGCTACGAAAATGAGTGGACGTTTGTGGAGGAACAAGTCGAAAAACTGAATGACGTTTTAAACAAGGAAAACATTCCACTTAAAGTAGCGCCGGGACAGGAAATCAGACTGTACGGCGAATTGCTTGACGATCTTCAAAAAGAAGCAACTTTCGGCTTGAATCGATCCAGCTATGTGTTGGTCGAATTTCCGTCGAACCACGTGCCGAGATATGCGGAAAGGCTCGTTTTTGACATGCAGATGGCCGGGCTGACCCCGATCATCGCCCATCCGGAGCGAAACAGCGAAATCACCGATAACCCGGAGCTTTTGTACAAACTGGTCAAGCAGGGGGCAACAGCGCAGCTGACAGCCTCAAGTTTAACGGGGCAGTTCGGAAACAAAATCAAGAAATTTTCTTTGGATCTCATAAACAGTAATTTAGTCCATTTTCTTGCTTCAGACGCTCACAATGTTAAAAACCGCCGCTTTCATATGCAAGAGGCGTTTCAAGTGCTGGAAGATGAATTCGGCGCAGAAGCTTGCGAACTGTTTATCGAAAATGCCGAATGTGTCTTCAACAACAAACCGATTTACAAAGAACCGCCGGAACGGATCAAAAAGAAAAAGTTTTTCGGAATTTTTTAACGATTGCTGTTGCAGCCGGGATTGCAAATTTGCTTTCTTTCTATAATATATCGGCTGATTCGGCAAGATTTTGATATTTTTAGAATACAACATAACCGATTGGTGATGTCTCTTTACCATTATCAATAGAGGCACTCGGCCGCACTGTGGGTGCTTCAAAAAGGATCACCTTAGACGCCTGTCGTCGATGGTGCGGTGTGAGGGCGGGTTAGATGCCCGGTTTCTCAATATGAAAAAGTTCATTAGGTGCGAAAATAAACGACGATCTATGAATGGATGATTAACATACGGTTTGCCAACGTTTATATAGATTCGAGGCAGCATTTCATACATCTAGCAAAATATCAAGCATTTGAACTGCAAACTGTCAAGCCACCAATTGAAAAAAGATGTGGCTATTTTTTATTCCGATTTATGCATTTACGTATGCCCTATTGTGAAATAGATTATACGTAAATGCATAATGCAACAATAAGGAGAAAAGAGGGAGAAATGTTGAAAAAAGTAAGAAAAGCGATCATCCCCGCTGCGGGGCTCGGAACAAGATTTTTGCCTGCAACGAAAGCGATGCCGAAAGAAATGCTGCCGATTGTTGATAAACCGACGATTCAATACATAGTAGAAGAAGCGGTCGAATCGGGAATCGAAGACATTATCATCGTCACCGGAAAGGGAAAAAGAGCGATTGAAGACCATTTTGACAACAACTTTGAACTTGAACATAATTTAGCGGAAAAAGAAAAATTCGACCTGTTGGAAAAAGTGCGGCAATCTTCCAAAGTGGACATCCACTACATCAGGCAAAAAGAGCCAAAAGGGCTTGGACACGCCGTTTGGTGCGCGCGGAAGTTCATCGGCGACGAACCGTTTGCCGTGCTTTTAGGAGATGACATTGTGCAAGCGGACAAGCCTTGCTTAAAACAGCTGATGGACGAATATGGAAAAACGGGAGCATCGATCATCGGCGTACAGCCTGTTCCTGAAGAAGAAACACACCGCTACGGCATCATCGAACCGCTCGAGCAAACGGGCCGCCGATACGAAGTCAAAAACTTCGTCGAAAAGCCGGCAAGAGGAACAGCGCCATCCAATCTCGCCATTATGGGTAGGTACATACTAACACCTGAAATTTTCCGGTTTTTAGAAGAACAAAAAATCGGAGCTGGCGGCGAAATCCAGTTAACAGATGCCATCCAAAAACTAAATGAAATCCAACGTGTCTTCGCCTACAACTTCGAAGGAAAACGGTATGATGTCGGAGAAAAGATCGGATTTATTAAGACGACGATTGAGTTTGCGATGAAAAACGAAGAACTGAAGCAAGAGCTGATTCAGTTTATGGAAGAGTTGATAAAAGAGGAAAGGATAACAAAATAGAGAAAAAGGGTGAGTCGATTTGGCCTTTGTGAAAGCATCTAATCAAGAGGATACAAATCAGCAGCTATTATTCATTGACAAAACAGCGGTTAACGAGAGAAAAGGCTATTTATTTGCCAAACGAATGATGGATTTATTGGGAGCGATTGTTGGACTTATCCTGTTATTACCTGTCTTTATCATTGTCGCTATTTGTATCAAACTTGAAGATCCAAAAGGTCCTGTGTTCTTCAAGCAAATACGCATCGGCAAAGACGGCAAAAATTTTTATATGTATAAATTCCGATCGATGGTTGTAGATGCGGAAGAACGACTAAATGATCTATTAAAATATAACGAAGTATCCGGTGCGATGTTTAAAATAAAAGAGGATCCAAGAACTACGAAAATAGGAAAATTCATCCGAAAAACAAGTATTGATGAACTTCCGCAGCTTTGGAATGTATTAAAAGGGGAAATGAGTTTGGTAGGGCCAAGGCCACCTTTGCCTAGAGAGGTTGCACAATATACGGAATATGATAAACAACGGTTACTTGTTACGCCAGGGTGTACGGGGCTTTGGCAAGTGAGTGGGAGAAATGATTTGGGATTTGCTGAAATGGTTGAGTTAGACTTAAAGTATATTCGAGAAAGATCACTGTTATATGATATAAAAATTATATTCAAAACTACTAAAATAATGATTAAACCAAATAGTGCTTATTAAAGTTGGATGGAAAATATAGGAGGATTTTTACGCAAAACGAGCCTTTATGAAATTCCTCAACTTATCAATGTTTTAAAAAGGGATATGAGTTTAGTTGGACCGAGGCCAGTGTTGAGGAATTAAGAGAGTATGGTAATAGAGTAAATGAATTTCTGTCAGTAAAACCAGGGATGACTGGATATTGGGCTGTGAGTGGGAGAAGTAGTGTCAATTACCCTGAGAGAGTTGATTTGGAGTTATTTTATGTTTATAATCAGTCTCTTCTATTTGATTTGCAGATTATTATTAAAACAGTAATTGCAGTTCTGTTAAGAAAAGGGGCATACTAACTAATAATTGAAAACAGATTACGTTTGTTTAATTTCAACCAATGGAAACAAGTAAAGAAGATTTGTTATAGTTTTCGACATTTATTAATAAAACGGTCGACACGATCACGATGTTCAAGACGAAAGAGAATCCTTGCTTCAACAAAGTCGAAAAGTGTATTCGCTAAACGACCATTTATAGATGAGTTTGGTTGGACCACGACCACCGCTACCAAGGGAAGTAGCGCAGTATATGGAGTATGACAAACAACGGTTGCTTGTGACGCCGGGGTGTACCGGACTTTGGCAGGTGAGTGGGAGAAATGATTTAGGATTTGCTGAAATGGTTGAGTTAGATTTGAAATATATTCGTGAAAGATCACTGTTATATGATATAAAGATTATATTTAAGATTCATCACCACTTTTTGTGATTTTGGCAAAAAAGAAGAAAACACTTACGAAAACCTGGCAATAATGTTAGCTACC
>NZ_JBVVUU010000051.1:0-14394 GCF_056032925.1 Aeribacillus sp. JST-2 | reverse complement strand
ACCACATTCATAGCGAAAGGAGAGAATGGATAACTTAAATATTATCAATTTGTGTCTTGACAAAGGGGTGCATTACAACTGCTATTTCTTCGTCTGGGTTTGTATTTTTTATGCTGTATACCCAGCCAAAGTTATAATGAAATCTTTTTTCTTCTTTTTTATTTGGAAGAACTTCAACTTTTCTAAGTTCTTTTTTGCTTAATATTTCATGTTCTTCATTAATTGTAATACTTTCGGAAACTCTCCCAATAGGTTCTTGTAAATAACTAGGCTTAATGACAGATTCTTGGATAATATAAGTCTTATCTTTATAGCTTATTTCCTTAAAATTTTGTTTGTTTAATTCATATATCGGTAGTTTTTTATCAATCGCCATATTTTTTGTTGCGGTATGTTTTAACTCGCTTATAAGCGAACAACCTCCCAAAAAAATTGAAACGATCAATAAAAGGGAAAATATAGAATTTTTTCTTTTCAATGCATATTTTCTCCTTTCCTGCTTCATCGTGCTTTACAAGATTGTTTTTGTTATTATTCATATGATTTGTTTCCTTCCCATCGATTAAACCATATTATTCCGCCGATTGTTGCGAACACAAAACATATAATCGCCGGTATCATGCCTTTCATCAGTTCTTGAAGAAAGAGCTCTGATGGCTGTATTCCATTAGCAAGCTTTGCTTCAGGCATCAACAATATGGGGATTTTTGCAAGTCTAACAGCCCAAGCCCAAGGTATAAATGGCCACATGTCATCCCCAACAACGGTTGCTCCAATGATAGCTGAAATAAGGAAACCGCCCCCTCCAATAGCTATAGACGCTCCCATCCCATATGCAAAGCTAATAAATATATGCATTGAAAAAAGAAAAAGCGAGCCAATCACTGATAACAGTGCACCTTGCCAAAATAATCCGTAATGAACATCGTCTACATGTAATATAAAACTCATCCCTAACAGCATAAGGAAAGTGGCCAAGAATATATCCATGATTGCTGATAAAATCAGCAAAACTAGTTTACTCATATAAAGTTTTGCTCTTGAAACTGGTTCTGCTAACAGGCCGATAAAATTTCCTGATTTTTCTTCCTGAAACGATATAAGACCTGTAAGTAGAGAGACAATGATAGGTATAGAGACTGTTAACACCTCGAAAAAGCCGCTATATATCTTAATTTGCCATGATGAAGGATTACTGTATTTAGAAAAATACCATAACATACAAACTGGATAAACGATTGGTGTGACAAACACGATAAGTCTAATCGCCGTTCGCTTCGTCTTTATCCATTCGGAAGATAGAACTTGAAGAAAAGACAATTCAGTTCACCTCTTTTTTAGAAAACCAAATCGCTGTCGCAAATGACAGCAAAATAAAAAATACAATCGAGACGGCAATTCCCATTGGAATAACAGAAGAATTTAACAATGGACTTCCTGTTTCCAGCGGGGTTCCATTTGGATGAACACCTACAATAGGAGACATTAGCCTCATTCCCCAGCTCCACGGAATATAAATCCAATAAGGTTCTGAGGCCATCACTACTCCTATGACGATGCCTAAAACACTAACAATAATAGAAACCGCTGTTCCGAATCGTTCTGCCAAAAACAAGCCTATAGGGATGTATGCCAAAGATGTGACCCAAACTGCAAGACTTGCTTGTATTACTACAACTGCTGATGTAATGCTGTTAGGAAGAAAAAATTTTAATATGAACAATAAGAAGATGAGTTCAATAGATGATAACAATGTATATAGGGCAATCACAATGATTTTACTGAACCACATATGTGTTAAACTCATATCATGACATCGTAAAACTCTGTAGTTTCCTGACTTTTTTTCCCTCATTGCAGAAAGTGAAGATATCAAGGCTGTCCCTAACGGCATAAATAGTAATGGCCACCAATTGAATACTGTATATTCGAAATAATTATATTTTGAATGAATAGTAGGCATTGTAAGAATGGCATATAATATAAAAAAGAAAGGGGAAATATATACAATTTTTTTTGTAAATGTACGTTTATATTTTAAATTTTCTGACTGTATCATATTGAGCATTATTTCATTTCCTCCCTATTTCGTTTTTTCACTGACTACTTCCATAAACAATTTTTCTAAATCTTTATTTTTCTCGATTTCACCTTGATATTTGAGTTTTCCATGATGAATGATGCCAATATGATCTGCTAATTGTTCCACTTCTGATAAGATATGACTTGATAAAATGACAGTCATTCCGTGCAATGGGAAGGATCTTATAAGCTTGCGCAATTCTTGTATACCTAGTGGATCAAGCCCGTTTGTTGGCTCATCGAGAATAAGAAGCTTTGGATGATTTAAAAGTGCTTTAGCAATACCTAATCTTTGCTTCATGCCAAACGAAAATTGCGATACTTTCTTTTTACCGGTATTTTCTAAACCAACTATTTTCAGCACTTCTTGTATCCTTGACTCTGGTAAATTTAGTACCTTTGTATGAACAAGTAGATTCTCATAAGCGGTCAAATTGCCATAAAGACCCGGTGATTCAATAAGTACACCTATGTCTTTAAGATCTTTTCTGCTCCATCGATGACCGTTAAATATAATTTCGCCAGATGTGGGATGTAAAAGCCCTGTTAACAGTTTTAAAGTCGTTGATTTTCCGGCTCCATTTGGCCCGAGCAGTCCATAGATCGTGTTTGTTTTCACCTTTAAAGAAACATTGTCTGCCGCTAACTGTTTGCCAAAAGATTTACTCAAATGGTGAGTTTTCAAAATGTATTTCTCCATTTTCGATTCCCCTTTCTCTTGAAGAAACTTTAAAGAGGTGTGTGTTGCTGAAACAAAAAGGTGGCTGTTTCAATGTTTACTCCAGTTTCAAAAGACAATCACGATTCAACTTCCGATGATTCAAACATTTCATGAATCTCGTAATGAAAGTGTAACTTCCAATTATAAAGATTTTATAAGGCGATTATTTGTTATTTTTTAAACTATCCGTTTAGGCCCTTTATTGAATGGCTGCTAAGAAGCTGGCATTCTAAATTGGCCGATTGTTTAAAACGATTGGATAGTTCATAAGTTTTTTGAAAGGCTGAAACATAGGAAACCCATAAGCGTAATCGTCTCTGATCAACAAGGTGGGTTAAGCTATTGAAAAGCATTTTCCAAGGCTCTATAAAACCAAAAAAACATGATCATGCCTTCTTTTTTACAGCAATAACGAATTACCCCATTTTCGCGGACTTTTTTATTGTTTGTAAATTAAAATTTTGGTAAAATGACAGAAAAATTTAGTAAAAAATATGTTTAGAATGAGGTTGTGGAGATGGCGACAATTAAAGATATTGCGAAGCTGGCAAATGTTTCAACTGCCACTGTATCAAGAGTATTGAATAATGACCCGACATTATCTGTGGCCGAGGATACGAGAAAACGTATTTTGGATACGGCAAAACAATTGGACTATACACCTCTGCGGAAAAAAACGAAAAAACTTCCGGTAGAAGGGAAAAAAAAATCTTTTAATATTGGGTTTGTCATCATATATTCCGAAGAATATGAGTATAACGATCCTTATTTTATGTCCATTCGAGTTGGCTGCGAAAAAACTTGCCAAGATCTTGGGATGGAAATTTCGACGATTTACCGGGTAAACAGCAATGGTGATCCCTCAAAACTGAGCAACTTGGACGGCATTATTGTCATCGGCTCTTTAGATATCGAAAATTTGGAGGAATTTTATAACCATAATTCTAATGTCGTCTTTATTGATTATGACCCGAATGACTCGCATGTAAAATATGATGTCGTGATTTCAGATTTTAAGAAAGCCACCGCCAAAGTGCTTGACTATTTATTTCAATTAAATCATCAAAATATCGGCTATATCGGCGGGGTGCAGCAAATTAAAACTCTCGACAATTTGAGCAAGTCTGAAAATCGCGATCCGAGAATAGAAACGTTTGAAAAAATCATGAAAGAAAAAAAACTATTCAAGGAAGAAAATGTATACATTGCCGACTGGCTGACGAGTGAAGGTTACAAGATCATGAAACAGGCGATTAAGAAAGGAAGCCTGCCGACGGCTTTTATTATCGGAAGCGATCCAATGGCAATTGGCGCACTGCATGCTCTAAGGGAAGCCAATATTAAAGTGCCGGAAGACATTTCGATTATTAGTTTCGATGATATTGAAACGGCTGCATTTGTAAGTCCACCGTTAACAACAGTAAAAATTTATGCAGAGGAAATGGGAAGTATGGCGGCAAAAGTATTGTTTGACAGATTAAACGGACGGAAAGTTCCGGTAAAAGTTGAACTTCCAACAGATTTGGTGATACGCAATAGCTGCAGGGCATTAGATTGATTGAAAAATTAATGAATGAAAAAGGGAGTCCTAAACATTTAACGTTTAGGGCTTTTTTACTTAACTTTTCGCTGATTTTTAATAAAAAGGGCCCTTTATCACCTTTATTTTTAGTAAAAATATTTAGGGAAATGAATTGACACCGCTTTCATATTTTGATATATTTTATCTATAAATTTAGTAAAAATTTTCTTGATGTTTCTGCTATTAGGATAATTAATAAAAATATTTTACTTAATATACCTTTTGTTTACTTGTTGTAAAGGGGGTGTTTAAAAGTACAGGAGGTTAAAATCAGCTGCGTACTATTTTCAATCTATAACAATATAGGGGGATAAAAAAGTGAAAATCAAGAATTATTTTAAAGTTTTGCTTTTTGTTGTAATCGCTGTCATTTTAGCAGCGGGGTGCAACAAGGGAGGCTCTTCTTCTAAAGACGAGAAAGTTACGTTAACTCTTTACTCAACCGTTACAAATGAAGCTGACCAAGAAACATTGACGAATGTTATCAAAAAATTTGAGAAAGAAAACCCAAATATTAAAATTGAATACAATTATCCTGCCGGCGAGTATGAAAGCATGCTGAGGGTAAAAATGGCCGCCAATGACATGCCGGATTTGTTCGACACCCATGGCTGGGCAAAGCTTCGTTACGGAGAATATGTTGAAGATTTAAGCGATATGGATTGGGTAAAAGACATGGATCCGTCTCTCGAGACGGTTTTAAAGGATGAAAACGGGAAAGTGTATGCTTATCCTTTAAACCAAGCGAAGGACGGCATTGTATATAATGCAACCATTTTAGAGAAGTACGGCATTGAACCGCCGAAAACATTTGATGAATTCATGAAAGCATTAGAAACCGTGAAAGAAAAAAGCAAAGGCGAAGTAACGCCGCTTTGGTTTGCCGGCTCTGACAAAAATGCGCTAGGTCAATATTTTGACCAATTTGCTACACCGCTTCTTGTCACTCATCCGGAGCACAACTTCGAAAAAGAATTGTTAAACGGCAAGTTTGATTGGTCAAATTATACGTTCCTTCCGCAAAAATTAAAAGAAATGCAAGAAAAAGGCCTTTTAAATGAAGATGTGCTGACGGCGCAAAACCATCAAATGAATGAGTTAATGGCTCAAGGAAAGATCGCCTTTATCTTTGGAGGAGGATTATTAGGAAAAGACATCCCTGAGTTGAATCCTGATATAAAATTGGGCATTATGCCGATGCCGGCAATTCATGAAGGTGATGTTCAAAGCTGGATTGGCGGCGAGCGCCATACATTAGCAGTTTGGAAAGATTCAAAACATAAGAAAGAAGCAAAAAAATTCATTGAATTTTTGTCTAAGCCTGAAATTGTCAAAGAAATCGCTGAAGGTACATCACTTCCGGCAGGTTTGACAAATGCTGAAGCAAAAAACTATTTTTCTGATTATTATGAAAAATATAAAGATGTAAAAGTTCAACCGTATTTCGACCGCGTTTATTTGCCTAGCGGAATGTGGGATGTAATGGGCTCAACTGGACAAGAATTGCTTTCCGGTTCTATGACGCCTGATCAAGTTTCCAAAAAAATGGCCGAAGAATATAAAAGATTACGAGAGGAAAATAAATAACAACGATATAAAGGGGCAGATGAAATGAATCTGTCCCCCTTTATACCAATTGTAGTGGGAGCTGAAAAAAATGAACGGACAATCGAAAAAAGCAATTTTAAACTATACGAAACAGAAAAGGCTGAATAATCAAAGTTCCCTCTGGTGGATGTACCTTCCTGCTTTATTGGTTGTTTCCTTCTTTATCATTTATCCGTTCTTTAAAGGTTTGCGAATCTCATTTACAAACTGGAACGGCTTCTCGCAAAGCTATGATTATGTAGGTTTTGAGCAATATATACGCATGTTCAAAGACCCTGATACATGGCTGATTGTGAAAAATACTTTGCTATATGGGATCGGAAGTACAATTTTTCAAAACATTATTGGATTGTTTTATGCGCTTCTTCTCAACAAAAACATTCGTTTCAGAACGCTTACCCGTACGATCGTGTATATTCCGGTAATTATCAGCCCTCTTATTATGGGGTATATCTGGTATTTCTTTTTTGCCTTCCAAGGCGGCGCCCTCAATGATTTATTGATGTATTTCGGCATGGAAAAGATCAATGCACTGGCTAATCCTAAGTTAAACACATGGATCATCGTTTTTGTCAACACCTATCAATATGTCGGAGTTGCGATGATAATTTATTTAGCCGGGTTGCAAAGTATTTCGAATGATTACTATGAAGCTGCGCAAATCGATGGCGCATCGGCGTTTCAACAGTTTAAAAACATTACTCTTCCGCTATTAATGCCTTCTATTACCATTAATATGGTTATCAACATTATTGGCGGATTAAAACTGTTTGACGTCATTATAGCCTTAACAGGCGGAGGACCGGGGAATGCTTCCCAATCCATGTCCACGTTTATGTATGATCTTTACTTTAACAGACAAGCTGCCGGCTATGCGGCTACACAAGGCGTTTTAATGGTTGTCATTATTTTGGTGATTAGCTTGTCTGCCCTGTTGTTCTTCAGACGCAAGGAGGTTGAGGCGTAATGAGCGAAAGAAAGCCAAAACTATCTTTTTGGTCTTTGATTGCCTTTTTCATTGCTTTGTTTCACTTAATCCCATTTTATATTTTAATCACGACGGCTTTTAAAGATAAGACAGATTTTAGTTCAAAATGGAAATTTCCAAACTACATTCAATGGGAAAATTTCAGTGAAGCTTGGGAGCGCGCCCATCTCGGCACAGGGCTGGCAAATACAGCAATCATTACGTTTTTTTCTGCACTTTTATTAATTATTTTCGGTTCTTTGGCTGCTTATCCGCTGGCAAGACGAAAAACAAAACTGAATCAGTTTATGTATATGCTGTTTATTTCCATTATGGTGATTCCGCCTCTTACGGCTTTAGTCCCTCTTTACCAATTAGTCGTAGACATTGGAATGATGAACACACGGACTGTCGCCGTTCTGAACAATGTGGCGGCCTACATGTCTTTAACCATTTTCTTGTATGTCGGTTTTATTCGTTCAAGCATTCCTGCTGAACTTGAGGAAGCAGCAAGAATTGATGGAGCCAGTACGGTTGGAATATTTTTTAGAATTATTTTTCCTTTATTAAAACCTGTGACAGCTTCCATTTTAATTATTTCATGTGTTTATATTTGGAATGACTATCAATTTGCAATTTTCTTCCTTCAATCGGAAGAAGTGAAAACGATCACCGTCGCGCTTTCTGGATTTTTCGGCATGAACACGAACAATCTCAATTTAGTGGCTGCCGCATCGATGATCGCCATGATGCCAATGCTTGTCTTATTTTTACTATTGCAGAAGTATTTTATACAAGGACTTGCTGCAGGATCTGTAAAAGGATAAAAGGTTTAGAAGTTGCAAAGGAGATGTGACAATATGCCAATACGATATAATGAAAAAACGAAAGAATTTCATATTCAAGGAAAAGACTTCAGCTATATTTTGAACGTGTTAAAGAACAAACAGCTTGGTCATTTATATTATGGGAAAAAAATCCGTCATCGCGAAAGCTTTGCGCATTTGCTGAAATTGGAGGCGAGGCCGAATCTTGCATGTGTCTTTGAAGGCGACTTGGCGTTTTCGCTTGATGTCATTAAGCAAGAATATCCTAGTTACGGAACAACCGATTTTAGAGAACCTGCTATTCAAATCTTGCAAGAAGATGGAAGCAGAATTACTAATTTTGAATATAAAAGCCATTCCATTTTTGACGGAAAGCCAAAGCTAAAAGGGCTTCCGGCCACATATGTGGAAGATCCGACAGAAGCTTCAACATTGGAAATTATTTTGCATGATGAAGTCATTGATGCGGAGCTTCATCTTTATTACACGGTGTATCATGACAGAAACGTGTTAACCAGAAGTGTTAAAATCGTCAATAATGGCAGCCAAAAATTGAATATTACCCGAATCATGAGTGCAAGCGTTGACTTCTTTGACTCCGATTTTGAAATGGTTCACTTATCAGGGGCTTGGGCAAGGGAAAGACATGTGAAAGTACGAAAACTGGAGACTGGCATCCAAAGTATATCAAGCACAAGAGGAACAAGCAGCCCGCAGCAAAATCCATTTATCGCCTTGAAGCGTCCGGAAACGAACGAGCATTCCGGAGAAGTTTATGGCTTCAATTTTGTATACAGCGGCAATTTTCTCGCTCAAGTGGAAGTTGATTATTATGATGTAACAAGGGTTACAATGGGTATCAATCCTTTTGACTTCAATTGGCTTCTTGAGAGCGGCGAGGAATTTCAAGCGCCGGAAGTAGTCATGGTTTACTCGGACCAAGGGTTGAACAAGTTGAGTCAGGCGTACCACGACCTTTATCGGACAAGATTGGCCAGAGGACAGTGGCGCGACAAAACAAGACCGGTGTTAATCAACAACTGGGAGGCAACATATTTTCATTTTAATGAAGAAAAAATCTTGGATATTGCCAGAACGGCGAAAGATCTTGGCATCGAATTGTTTGTCCTCGATGACGGCTGGTTCGGCGAGCGTGACGATGATACCACTTCTCTCGGCGACTGGTTTGCCGATAAACGGAAACTGCCGAATGGAATCGAAGGTATTGCCAAAAAAATTACCGAACTGGGCTTAAAATTCGGTTTATGGTTTGAGCCTGAAATGGTATCGAAAAAGAGCAGACTGTACGAGCAGCATCCGGATTGGTTGATTCAAGTGAAGAACCGCCGTTTATCACATGGCAGAAATCAATATGTTCTGGATTTATCCAGAAAAGAGGTTGTTGACCATATTTATGAAATGATGGCGAAAGTGTTAAGAGAAGCTGAAATTTCTTATGTCAAATGGGATATGAACCGCTACATGACGGAAATCGGTTCTTTGGCTCTCGCTCCGGAACGGCAAAGAGAAGTGCCTCACCGCTATATTCTTGGAGTGTATGATTTGTATGAAAGATTAACGAGCGAATTTCCGCATGTTCTGTTTGAATCTTGTGCAAGCGGCGGTGCACGATTTGATCCGGGAATGCTTTATTATGCACCGCAAACTTGGACGAGTGATAATACAGATGCGATTGAACGCTTGAAGATTCAATACGGCACATCGTTCGCCTATCCGCTGAGTTCAATGGGAGCGCACGTATCGGCTGTGCCGAACCATCAAGTAAAACGGATGACAAGCTTGGATACGAGAGGAAATGTTGCATATTTTGGCATGTTTGGGTATGAATTGGATATCACGAAAATGACAGAGGAAGAAAAAGAAATTGTCAAAAAGCAAATCGCCTTTTATAAAGATCATCGCGAATTGATTCAAAAAGGAACGTTTTACCGATTAATAAGCCCCTTTGACGGAGACGGAAATGTGACGGCATGGATGGTTGTTTCAGAAGATCAAAAGGAAGCGCTTGTAGGCTACTATCAAGTGCTGGCAAAGCCAAATCACGGATATCCCCGCATTCTGTTAAAAGGGCTAAACGGCGATTTTGAATATGAAATTAAAGGAGTCGAAGGCACATTTTTCGGCGACGAACTGATGAACGTCGGCATTCAGTTGACGAAGGATATCTTTGAGGCCCGTATCGGCGCCAATGAATCAGGCGATTTTTCTTCAAAACTCTTTAAGCTCAAAGCAAAAAAATGATAGAACCGGGGCGACTGCCTCGGTTTTTTAATCAACATTGATTTCGGAGAGCCTCCAATACTTCCCCTTATTACAGCCAAGTCCTAATTATTGTGTAATATCACACTCCCAGCCCAGCGAACTTAGACTCCCGGCAAAACAAACCGCTTCCTTTTTACACAAAATTCAGGATTTAATCCTTATTACAGAAGAAGTGATGGATTTTTAACGCGGGCTGGGGCATGGATCGAGGAAGAGCCAAATTACTAAAGTGCGCAAAATCCGCCATTTGCAAAATGCTGCACGGTATTAGCGGATTTTAGCCTGAAATCATGAGTTTTGCTCATTGGCAGCGATTGTTGCTTAGCCATTATTTTGCAAGTGAATGATTTTGTTGATGGCGCCAAAAATGAAAGGCGTAAAGAAGATTTACGTCCGGGTGAAGTACACCATAGATTTTTGAAAATATGAATTGGATTCAGTTTATGACGATTCTATGAAGAAGAATTTTAAGCGATGGATGCCTTGTTGGCAATTGCCGATTTTTCGGAGGCTGCAGCGATTGGAAGCGGCGTCATCCTTTCATTGCAGGGAATAAAAAGCTTGCGCCTGGAAATGATTTTTATAGCCAAAATTGCTGGGATAAATGACGGGATTTGAATCCAGGCTTGAATGGTTCATCCTCAAAAATTATTTCAGTTTAAGGCTGCCCCTCCCTTTTTGAAATATCACCGTAATACTGATACTTGTTAATAGGTCTGCCGATACTACCGTATTGAATGTCGAGTTTGACTTTTTTCGTTTTGACCAAATAGTCTAAATATCTTCGAGCTGTCACGCGGGCAATGCCAACGCCTTCTGCGGCTTCTTCAGCGGAAACCGGTTCTATTTGCTGCTTTAGAAAATGGATGATTTTTTCGAGTGTTACTTGGTTTAACCCTTTCGGCAGTTCTTCTTCCGGTTTTGGATTTCCCTTTTTATGGTGTAGCAGCATAGTGTCTAAATCCGTTTGCGTCAGTTTTTCCTTTTCTTGCATCTGAACATGATATTCCATATATTTTTGCAATGACTGTTGTAGGCGCTCGAATTTGAAAGGCTTCATAATGTAGTCAAAAGCGCCGTTTTGCAAAACGCGGCGCACCGTTTCTATGTCCCGGGCAGCTGTAATGGCAATGACATCAACAGAATGTCCTTCAGAGCGCATTTGCTTGAGAGTTTCTAAGCCGTCTTGATTAGGCATGTAAATATCAATCACAACGAGATCAGGCTTCAAATCCCGCACAAGATCCATTCCTTCTTTTCCGTTTCCGGCAATCCCAATGACAACAAAACCTTCTATTTTTTCAATGAATTTTTTATTTACTTCTTGAACCATAGGATCGTCCTCAATTAACAATACGCTCACATTTTTGTCCATTGCCATCCCACCTCACATTTCAAACGTAATGATAAATGCAGTCCCCATGCCTTTCTGTGATTCAACTTGAATATCGCCGTTTGCTTGATCAACGATTTGTTTGACTAAATATAAGCCAATGCCCTGATTTTGGTTGTTCTTTGTCGAATATCCTTTTTTAAAAATAGAAGGCAATACGGTTTGATCGATGCCGGGGCCGTTATCTTGTACGAAAAGAGTAAAAATTTCTTCATTTTGGTCGATGCTGATGTAAATTTCTTTATCTTTTGTCGTTATTTCTTGAAAGGCGTCAAAGGCGTTTTCAATTAAATTTCCCAGAATGATGCCGACATCATGATGATCAATGTTTTGAGGGAATTTTTCCAAATGGCTGTTGCGATCAATGATGACTTTCACACCGAGCTCTTTCCCGCGGCTGATCTTTCCTAATAAAAGTCCGGAAATGCTTTCGTCTTTAATATTTTGGCTTAAAAGCTTTGTCACTTCTTCTTGTTCTTCCGTTTCTTTGAATACGTATTCCAGCGCTTTCTCTTGTTGTCCGAGCTGAATAAGGCCGGCTATTGTATGCAATTTGTTCATATGCTCATGGTTTTGAACGCGAAGAGCATGAACGAAAGCTTTTACTCCTGTTAATTCCTCCGCCAGTTTTTTGATCTCTGTACGATCTTGGAAAATGGCAACGGCACCAACGGTTTGATGATTTACCTTAATCGGAATGCGGTTGCTTAAAATGCTTAAATTTCGGACATGTAATTCTTTATTGTAAATCGGGCGGTCGATTTTTAAAATTTCCGGAAGCCTCGTGTCGGAAATCACATCGCGAATTGGTTTTCCGATCACATCCCCCTCAATGCCCATCATTTGTTTGGCACGGTCATTAAAAATGGTAATGCGTTCATTTTTATCAATGGCAATGACTCCTTCATGCATGGCGTTAAACGCTTCTGTCCGTTCAACGAGCAGTTTGGCAATTTCAAAAGGCTCCAAATGAAACATCTGTCTTTTGATGTGTCTTGCAAGCAGCCAAGCTCCCAACCCGCCAAACAGCAGAACAAGAAAAGATGAAAAGATGATTTGCGACTTTAAAGAGGATAGCAAGTCCGACAAGTCTGGCATTTTATAAGCAGCAATCACGACGCCAATCTGTTTGTGATCTTTATTCATGACAGGAACAAAAGCCCGAATAACGGTCCCAATCTCGCCCTTTGCTTTTGATGTATAGGTATGTTCAGTGAAGGCCGGCCCTTCATCAGCCCCTTTCGATTTCGTGCCGATCATCGATTGAATCGGATGCGAAAGCCGAGTGCGCTCCATATCGAGAACAACTATATATTCTGTGCCATTAATAAATTGAAGGCGCTCAATGACGGAAGGGATTAATTTTTTGTCATTTTCATCTCCGGCAAGTCCTCTCTTGACTTCAGGAAGTGCGGCAACAGTGCGGGCGGCCAAGACTGATTGTTGTTTTAAATTTTCTTCCTTTTGCTCAAAATAATCGCCGACAATGAATAAACCGCCAAAAAGAAGCGATAAACAGACGATGAAAAAAATTAACCCGGTAATTTTGAATTGAATAGGTAAACGCTGCATAAACCGACCTCTTTTAAACTGAAAACTCTTTCTTTATTTTATCATAATTCACCTGTTTCCAAGGATATGTATGCGCAAGCGGTTCAAACCCGTTATTTCATTTGTCGGCTGTTAGATAGACAAGGTAAAATGGTGGTAACATTTAATATTCAAAATGGTGTGGTGGCAATGAAAAAAGGAATTTGGATCGTTATTTGTTTGATCATAGGAATGGTTTGTTCTCTTTTTTTCTTTCCAAACATTGCGGCATATTTTCAACATGACACTCCCGTTTATGATGATGAACAAGAAGGTTTAAAAGGTCAAATTACGATCTATTTTAGCCATGTGGTGGCGGAAAATACTCCGAAAGGTTTAGCTGCGCAAAGATTTAAGGAACTGATTGAAAAAAAGACAAACGGACGGGTGCATGTCGTGATTTTTCCGAACGGTTCTCTCTATTCCGATAATGATGAGGTAGAAGCATTAAAAAAAGGAAAAGTGCAAATGATCGCTCCCTCTTATTCAAAAGTGGCTGACTTAGTACCAGAATGGGAAGTTTTGGATTTGCCGTTTATTTTTCAAAACAGCCGACATGTCGAAAAGGTTTTAACAGGGGACACAGGAAAAAATCTTTTAGGAATGTTGGATGCGAAAGGGTTTAAAGGATTGGCCTTCTGGGGAAATGGTTTTAAACAGATGATTAATCAACAAACGTTTGTAAAAGAACCAAAGGATTTCCAAAATAAAAAATTCCGCATCATGCCAAACAAAGTGATTCAAAAACAATTTCGAGTGTTAGGAGCAAACCCGGTCGTCGCTTCTTTTGATCAAATATATGAATTGCTAGAAAAAGACGAATTTGATGGGCAGGAAAATACCATCTCCAATATTTATTCGAAAAGTTTTTACCAATTTCATCCCTATTTGACGATGAGCAATCATGGTTATTTAGGATATGTCGTCATGGTCAATCAAGACTTTTGGAACAAGATTCCGAACACGATTCAAAAGCAAATTGTTGATGCGCTGAATGAAACCACTCGTTGGAATATGGAGCAGGCGAATCGGCTAAACGAGGAGCAATATCAGCAAATGTTAAAAAATCCACACATCCATATTCATGTCCTGACCGAAAAAGAGCGCAGACAATGGATGGAGAAGTTTTCGCCGCTTTATGAAGTGTATGAGAGGAAGTATCCGAAATTATTAACGGACATAAAAAAAGAAGCGGAATAAATAAGGATCAACGCATCCGTTCAATCTTAAGGCTGTCTATTGGCAGCTTTTTTTCTTGAAAAAGGAGCATTCCTGTTAGAAGTTTTTTCGGGGACTTGAATAAAAAAAGCCCTCTTGGTATGATTCGGGGGTGTCAATCAC
>NZ_JBVVUU010000050.1:0-14420 GCF_056032925.1 Aeribacillus sp. JST-2 | reverse complement strand
CGTCAATGTAAGATATACACATATTTAAGAAATAATGTTAGAAACTTTGTCGAAAAATATTTTTTTGACACCCCTGAAACGGCTACAACCGTTGATATATCAACATTTATAGAGGGAGTTTTTTCTTATGCTTATCGTTGAAATACAAAAAAGACTATCCCATTTTGAATTAGATGTGAAATTTTCAGTGGCCAATGAGATTGTTGTCCTTTTTGGCCCCTCCGGCTCCGGAAAAACGACTATCTTAAATTGTATTGCTGGGATAAGCAAACCTGCTGCTGGCATCATCCGATTAAACGACACCATTTTATTTGAAAATAAAAAAGTGTTTGTTCCTATACAAAAAAGAAACATCGGCTATGTATTTCAAGATTATGCGCTTTTTCCCCATATGACTGTTTGGAAAAACATTGCTTATGGCATGCAAAATGAAAGCTTTGTCAAAAATTTAATGAAAGAGCTGCGAATTGAACACCTTAGAGATAAATACCCGTCTGAAATTTCAGGCGGCGAAAAACAACGGGTCGCCATTGCACGAGCCATTGCAACCGAGCCGGATGCCTTGCTTTTAGATGAACCTTTTTCTGCCTTAGATAATCAAACACGTGTAAAAGGTCATGAAGAGCTATTACGTATCCATAAGCTTTGGCGCATTCCCATTATATTAGTCACCCATCATCTTGAGGAAGCAAAAAAATTGGGGAATCGAATTTTATATTTACACGAAGGAAAAATTCGTGACAGTGAAATGAACGCGAATCTTATTCAGAGTTAATTGACAGACTTACTTTTTAAGCTGAACATCAGTTATACAAAATTATGAGGAAAAAGGGGGTTTATAGCATTCCCCTTTTTCAGATTTTGTGTTTACTTCCTTAAAAACAGTAAATTAAATTTATTTTTATATTGTTCATTTAGCACATAGTTCTATTTTTACTGGGTACGTCTCTCGCTTGTAACATTGTGCCTCTGCAAAACGGCATAATTCTTGCTCGTGAAAATATGTAAAACGATGCTTTTTATTGATAAAATCTATAATTTTTAATGCAAAAGGATCAATGACGGACAGTTGAACAAAGAATTCTGGGGACAAATTACAGCTCTCGTCTCATTCATTTGTCCGCCGACAGGGATGGCATTGGGTTGAGCTTATGGTGCATTAGAATTAAGCTCAACCGTTTTCGGAAAAGACTGGCTTTCAGGTTGAGAGCTTGGCACAGGGGAAAAATTATTCTGCAGCGCCCTCGACCCATTGGATATCGTCACTCGCGTTAGTTCGCTTTCTAAATTCAGCAGCGCGGACCGGTTACGGCCTCTTTGAGAAGCAACGGATCTCAAGCTGTTTACATGCTTGAAAGCTGGATTGTATCAAAAATCACAACATGCCTGTGACATGGTTGTCCGTGCGGAAGTAGGCGTATCTTCCAGCATCAAAAGCGCCAATGCAAGGAATCAACAATTTAAAGGTATGAAAACGAAATGCCTATGGATATAAGAATTTTACCCGTTTTGCTCAAAAATACTATGAATCCACAAGTATAAAAGAATTGAGGGACATATAGGCTAGCGCTACCTTTTCTTCTAGAAAGGGAGGTACCCCTTTTTCAGAAGAAAAGGCCACCAAGCGAAGCGCGGCAGCCTTAACCCCAATATTTGACAAAGAACCTTTTTTATTACACCGGATATACTCCATGCTTTCTTTCCGAAAAGACGATATATTTAGACATATAGGCATCAAAGCGACGAATCAATTCTTCGCGAAGCTGGTTTGGAGCGATAATTCCATCTATCACCATCTCTGAGGCTAAACGATAAATATCAATATCGCGGCGATACTCCTCCCGTTTTTGTTCAATAAAGGCTGCCTGTTCTTCTTTAGGAAGCTCAGCAATTTTATTGGCATAGACTGCATTAATCGCTGCTTCTGGTCCCATCACGGCAATTTGCGCATTAGGAAACGCTAAGCAGCAATCCGGTTCAAAGGCCGGGCCAGCCATCGCATAAAGACCTGCCCCATACGCTTTTCGCACAATAATAGAAATTTTCGGAACTGTTGCTTCTGACATCGCTGAAATCATTTTCGCTCCATGGCGGATAATTCCTGCCCTTTCCACTTTTGTGCCGATCATAAATCCTGGAATATCGGCTAAAAATAAAAGCGGGATATGGAAGGCATCACATAAAGTAATAAATTTGGCTGCTTTATCAGCCGAATCATGGAATAGGACACCGCCTTTGATGCGCGGCTGGTTAGCAAGGATACCGATTGGCTGTCCATTCAAGCGAGCAAGTCCTGTAATCAATTCAGGTGCAAACAGCTTTTTGATTTCGCAAAAAGAGCCTTCATCAATAAAACTCTCGATCAAGTCATACATATTAAACGGCGCATTTTGATTCAGGGGTAAAATGTCCTCAATCGTTTTTTCAAAGCTCTTCGCTGGTTTTGCTTCGACAATCGGCGGTTTTTCAGCGAAATTGGCTGGAAAATAAGATAAGTACTTGCGTGCAAACTGAATGGCTTCTTCTTCTGTTTTCACAAGTACATCTCCACACCCAGAGACACTGCAATGCATTCGTGCTCCACCCATCTCTTCAAGCGTCACTTTTTCGCCAATCACCATCTCGGCCATTCGCGGCGATCCTAAATACATCGAAGCGTTTCCTTCGACCATAATGACGATATCGCAAAAAGCTGGAATATAAGCACCGCCGGCCGCCGATGGTCCAAATAATAAGCATATTTGCGGGACTTTTCCAGAAAGCTTTACTTGATTGTAAAAAATGCGCCCTGCCCCGCGGCGACCAGGAAACATTTCGACTTGATCCGTAATCCGCGCTCCAGCCGAGTCTACTAAATAAAGCATCGGACACCGAAGCTTTTCTGCGGTTTCTTGGATACGAATGATTTTTTCTACAGTCCGTGATCCCCACGATCCCGCCTTTACAGTTGAATCATTGGCCATTACACATACGGTTTGCCCGTTGATTTTTCCGGTCCCTGTTACCACGCCATCAGCTGGCAGACCGTCAGCAAGACAATTGGCAAATAAAGCATCCTCAAATTGCATTCCCTCATCAAATAATAGCTTTAGACGATCTCGTACGAATAGTTTACCTTTCTCCGCATTTTTTTGATGGTACTTTAATGCGCCGCCTTGTTCAATTTTTTCGACTTGTTCCGCCAATTTCTCGGTCAATGTTTTTGCTTGCTCGTTGATCACTTGCACTTCCTCCTTTACTCTCCTTTATAAACAGGCTTCCGCTTTTCTTTAAAGGCTTGCAGCCCTTCTAAACGATCCTTCGTTGGAATTGTCACCTCATAAGCCATCTGCTCCAGCTTCAAACCTGTATATAAATCGACTTCCAGACCTCGATTAATGGCTATTTTAGCTTGGGCAACAGCAATCGGCGCATTTTGAATTATTTGTCCGGCAAGTTCGTTTGCCTTTTCCATTAACTGCTCATACGGCACAACATATTCTACTATTCCGATGCTGGCTGCTTCCGCTGCCGTTAGCCGTTTAGCCGTAAAAATGAGCTCCTTTGCTTTCCCTTTTCCGATTAAACGCGGGAGACGCTGAGTTCCGCCGGCACCTGGAATAATCCCAAGCGCCGTTTCGGTTAATCCAAGCTGAGCATGATCAGAGGCAATGCGGATATCGCAAGCTAACGCCAATTCGAGGCCTCCGCCAAATGCAACGCCATTAATCGCGCAAATAGTTGGTGCTGGAAGCTGTTCAAATTCATTGATCGTCTCGCGAATCAGTGCAACCGTTTTTCTCACTTCTGTTTCAGTCATACTGGCACGTTCTTTTAAGTCAGCACCAGCACAAAATGCTTTTTTTTCGCTTCCTGTTACGATCACACAACGGATCGAGCGATCAAACCTTAATTGCCCAAGCTTTTGTTTCAGTTCCATTAACAGCGCGGTAGACAAAGCGTTGGCTGCTTGCGGGCGATGCAAAGTCAGCACTGCCACTCCATTCGCCGCCTTATAGAGAATAGAAGATTCCATTTAATCACTCTCCTTTATTAGGACAAACACGGATCAACAGTTTGCAAATAATGGCTATTGAGCGCTCGACCGATTTTATTTTGAATAAATAGCGCTGCCTCCGTTAACCGCCCAGCATCAATGCCTGTAGCAATATCCATGCCATGAAGCATATATAATAAATCATCAGTCGCTACGTTTCCGGAAGCTCCCGGTGCATACGGACAGCCGCCCAATCCACCAAGCGAGCTGTCAAAAGTCGTAATCCCCATTTCTAATGAAAGCAGTACATTGGCTAAGGCTGTTCCCCTTGTATCGTGAAAATGCATGGATAGCTTTTCTTTCGGGAATCTCTTTAGAAGCGAGTTGAGCACAGCTTCCACTTGGCGAGGGGTAGCAACACCGATCGTATCACCTAAAGAAAGCTCATCCACTCCCATTTCAAACAACCGCTCTGATATAGCAGCTACCTGCTCAATGGAAACTTCCCCCTCATAAGGGCAACCAAAAACCGTTGAAAGATAGCCGCGAACGGTTTTCTTAGCACGCTTTGCCTCCTGAACAACGGCTGTTAAGACAGGAAAGGTATCAGAGATTGATTTATTAATATTTTTTTGATTATGCGTCTCGCTTGCAGACATAAATACAGAGATTTCATCAACTTGAGTCGTCAAAGCATTTTCAAGCCCTTTTTGATTCGGAACAAGCGCTGCGTAAGTAACACCAGGAACTCGTTCAATTCCTGCTGCAACATCCAACGCATCGGCTAGCTGCGGAATCCATTTTGGATGAACAAATGATGTTATTTCAATGTACGTCAACCCTGTTTTGGAAAGCTGATTGATCCAAGCAATTTTATCTTCAGTCGCAATGGCTGTCTTTTCATTTTGCAGCCCATCACGAGGCCCTACCTCTTTAATTGTAACGTGTTTAGGCCAGTTGCCCACGCGCCTCACCTCTTATTCAAATTCAAGCAAAATGTCGCCTTCATTGACAAAATCGCCTTCCCTCACATGAATTTCTTTAACGATTCCGTTTGCTTCTGCAGCAATAGGAATTTCCATTTTCATTGATTCTAAAATCACGACATCTTGCCCTTTCTCAATTTTTTCTCCGACAGAAACAATAACTTTCCATACATTCCCTGCCATTATTGCAGCAATCTGATTCATCTTTTTACTCCTCCATTTCCTGAGCTTGCAGATTGAAGGTCTTCCACTCCCTAATCAAGAAAAGTGGAAGACTTGATCAACATCTTATTTTTTGATAGAAACGCTGCTTAAATGCCGATTTACAAAATCGGTTGTTGTATGTCCCGCTTGAAATTCTGGGTGTGCCAACACTTCTTTTAGCATTGGAATGTTTGTTTTAATTCCTTCAATTTGATAGCTGCCAAGCGCTTGCAGCATGCGATTAATCGCTTCCTTTCGGTTTTCGCCTTTTACAATTAATTTAGCAATCATTGGATCATAAAACGGCGTTACGACCATTCCGCTTTGAACAGCTGTTTCATTGCGAATACGCTCTCCCTCCGGTAATTGAAGCGCAGAAATGGTTCCGGGGGATGGAAAAAATGTTTTTGGATCCTCTGCGTAAATCCGTACCTCGATGGCATGCCCTTGACGCTGGATGTGATCTTGGCTATAGCCGAGCTTTTCCCCAGCAGCGATGCGCAGCTGCTCTTCGACAAGATCCAGACCGGTGATCTCCTCAGTTACTGGATGCTCTACCTGAAGACGCGTATTCATTTCAAGAAAGTAGAAGTTTTTCTGTTCATCAACAAGAAATTCAATCGTTCCTGCATTTGTATAACCGATATATTGGGCAGCTTGAATGGCTGTCTCCCCCATTCTTTTTCTTGTTTGCTCATCTAAAAACAGAGAAGGAGCTTCTTCAATCACCTTTTGGTGACGCCGCTGAATCGAACATTCACGTTCCCATAAATACACATAATTCCCGTAGTGGTCAGCAAGAAGCTGAACTTCAATATGGCGCGGATTCTGAATATACTTTTCCAAATACATCGCCCCATCGCCGAAGAAGGAAGTCGCCCGCTTTTGGTTGCCTTCAAACACTTTGTGCAATTCCTCTTCATTATGGACGATTTGCATTCCGATACCGCCACCGCCGCAAGACGCCTTTAACATAATAGGATAACCGATCGTCGCTGCTGTGCTTGCTGCTTCCTCGACATTTTGAAGCGGAAAGGAGATGCCGGGGACGATCGGCACGCCTGCTTCTGACATTGTTTTCCGCGACTCAATCTTACTTCCCATTTTCGCAATAACATCAGCATTCGGTCCGATAAATACAATTCCTTCCTCTTCACAACGGTGCGCAAATGTCGGGTTTTCCGACAAGAGACCATATCCTGGATGAATCGCTTCCGCTTTCGTCGCTTTTGCAACGTCAATGATTTTGTCAATATTCAAATAACTTTCACTGACATGCGGCTTTCCAATTAAATAAGCTTCGTTTGCCCATTTTACATGGAGCGAATCAGCATCTGCTTCTGAGTATATGGCTACTGTCTGAATTCCTAACCGACGGCACGTTCGAATGACTCGAGCTGCAATTTCTCCCCGATTGGCCACTAACACTTTTTTAAACATGCAACTCCTCCTATTCATGTGTTGTCTTTCTACTAAGAATTTGTTTTGCCTGCTCGCGCAATTTAAATTTTTGAATTTTTCCGGATGCTGTCATCGGATACGAATCGGTAAATTCAATATAACGGGGGATTTTATGACGCGATATTTTTCCGCGGCAAAATTCTTGAACTTCTTCAGCCGTCGCAGTTTACCCTGGTTTTAATATAATCCACGCCATTACTTCTTCTCCGTATTTTTCATCAGGTACACCGACCACTTGAACATCTAGAATTTTCGGATGCTGATATAAAAATTCTTCAATTTCCCGTGGATAAATGTTTTCTCCGCCGCGGATGATCATATCCTTTAGTCTTCCAGTAATGCGGCAATATCCATTTTCATCCATTATTGCTAAGTCGCCTGTACGGAGCCATCCTTCCTCATCAATAGCTTCTTTCGTCGCTTCCGGATTGTTATAATATCCTTTCATGACATGATACCCTCGCGTACATAGCTCTCCTTGCACACCGTACGGTACTTCCTTGTTTGTGCCTGGTTCGACTATTTTGACTTCAACGTTTGGAAGAGCACGCCCGACTGTCTCGACGCGCAAATGAATAGGATCATCCGTTCTCGTCTGAGTAATGACAGGCGAAGATTCAGTTTGTCCATAAGCAATCGTAATTTCTTTGGCTCCCATTTTTTCGATAACCGCCTTCATTACTTCAATTGGACAATTTGATCCCGCCATAATTCCTGTCCGCAATGAAGACAGATCGTATTTTTCGAAATCAGGATCGTTCAACTCAGCAATAAACATGGTCGGCACACCATGTAAAGCGGTGCATTTTTCGTCTTGAACCGTTTGAAGCACTTGGGTAGCATTGAATTCTTGTATTGGTACGATCGTAGCGCCGACAGAGACGCATGCTAAGACGCCAAGCACGCAGCCAAAGCAGTGAAAAAATGGCACAGGAATACATAAACGATCATCTTTCGTGAGTTTCATGCATTGAGCAATATTGTAGGCGTTGTTGATAATGTTGTAGTGGCTGAGCATAACTCCTTTTGGAAATCCTGTCGTTCCTGAAGTGTATTGCATGTTGATGACATCATGCGGGTCAAGGGAGTTCATTCGTTGATCGAGTTCATCTTCAGCGGTATCTTGAGCCATCGCCAAAAGATCATTCCATGTATATGTGCCAGGGTAACGCTTATCACCAAGAACGATGACATTTTTTAGACGTGGAAGACGCTTCGCCTTCAGCTGTCCTGGCTGACATTCGTACAGCTCCGGGGCAATCTCATAGATCGTGTCAATGTAAGAGGTATCGCGATATTGTTCGATTAAAAGAAGGGTCGTGGAATCTGATTGCTTCAATAAGTATTCTAATTCAGCTGTACGGTAGTTCGTGTTGACCGTCACAAGTACAGCCCCCATTTTGCCTGTAGCAAACTGGCATGCCAGCCATTCAGGAGTGTTGGTTGCCCAAATTGCAATATGCTCTCCTGACTGAATGCCCAGTTTCATGAAGCTTCGAGCAACAAGACGACAATATTCATCAAACTGCCTGTATGTCATTCTAAGTCCGCGATCTGCATACACAACAGCCTCATGCTCTGGATAAGCATTCGCTTTTTCTTCTAATAGTTTGCCAACCGTAACCTCTAACATCTCCGTCATAACGTGCGCCTCCTTTGTTTGAATAAATTTTCATCCTCTCCATTTTTCTGTCCTTTAACATCCAAGCTGACGGGCAATAACGAGCCGCTGAATTTCTGAGGTGCCTTCACCAATTTCCATGAGCTTAATATCGCGCAAATGGCGCTCGACCCCATATTCTTTCATATACCCGTATCCTCCATGAATTTGAATTGCCTGATTACATATGCGGAAGCCAGCTTCAGAAGCGAACAGTTTAGCGAAAGAGGCTTCTTTTGTAAACGGTTTCCCTTGATCTTTTAGCCAGCCCGCTTTATACACCATGCTGCGGGCTAATTCGATTTCCATCGCCATATCGGCAAGCTTAAATTGAATCGCTTGGAATTTAGAAATGGATTGGCCAAATTGTTTCCGTTCCTTCGCATATTGAAGCGCTTTCTCAAACGCGGCTTGAGCGATGCCAACGGCAAGAGCAGCAATCGAAATGCGACCGCCATCTAGAGTATATAAAAATTGCTTAAATCCCTTTGCCGGATCCCCTAATATGTTCTCTTTCGGCACGCGTACATTTTCAAGAACAAGCTCGCACGTATTCGAGGCACGGACACCCATTTTGTCGTAATTGCATTGAATCGTAAATCCCGGAGCGTCTGTTGGAACAATGAAAGCAGAGATGATGTTTTTATCCTTGTCATCCTTTCCGGTCACTGCGGTGACAATCACTTGTCTTGCATGTCCTGCATTCGTAATCCAGCATTTTTCTCCATTAATCACATATTCATCTCCGTCAAGCACCGCTCTCGTTCGGGTTCCGCCAGCATCTGAACCGGCATTCGGTTCAGTTAACCCAAACGCTCCCAATGCCACTCCTTTTGCCATCGGAACAAGCCACTTTTGCTTTTGCTCTTCTGTACCAAAATAGTAAATAGGGCTTGCACCTAATGAGACAGCAGCAGCATAGCTAAGACCTGTTCCGCCACAGGCGCGGCCAATTTCTTCTACAGCAACAGCATATGAAATCGTATCGCCTCCAGCTCCGCCATATTCTTCTGGAAACGGGATTCCCAATAGCCCTAGCTCCCCCATCTTTTTGAATATTTCGATGGAAAAATAGGCTTCTTCATCCCATTTCGCTGCGTTTGGTGCAATTTCCTTCTCAGCAAACTCCCTTACCATTTCTTTAATCATCTGTTGCTCTTTTGTAAGTTCAAAATTCATGCTCTCTCCCCCATTTCTAATATATTATTATAAAACCGACTAGTCGGTTTGTTTTTCGTGAAAAATTTACGTTAACTAAAAATCATTTTTTAAATTTTAAAATGATTGAAGCGAAGCCTGCTTGCTTTTGATGAAATAAATGATATTTTCCGCCTTTTGCTTAGCCTTTTCTGTAAGGACAGAATGCAAAATAAAATCAATAAAATAGTCGGCAATTTGCTCGATTGTCATCGGCCCTTCCGGCTTATACCATTTATACGTCCAGTTCACCATGCCAATAATCGTCATTCCTGTAATTTCCACTGAAAGCTCTGGGCGAAACTCGCCTGCGTCAATTCCTTCGCGAATGACCCGAAAAATCACATGCTTAAACTCATCACGTTTTTCATTAATTTTTTGTGCATACTCCGGCTTTAAATAATTGCTTTCTTGATAAAACACCGTTATATGCGGCTTATATAAATGAAATACTTTTACAAATGATTGAATAATAGCACATAAACGCTCTGTTGGGGTTTTGTAGTTTTCATAGGCCGCCTGTGCCTTGTTGAGCACATAGGTGATAAACACGTCGTGAATGTGATAAAGAAGTTCATCTTTTGATTTAAAATTATGATAAAAGCCGCCTTTTGATGCGTTGATTTCTGTGACAATCCGATCGACAGTAACCCCATGATAGCCGTATTGTTCAAAAAGATGCAGAGCCGTATCGATAATTCTTTCTTTTAAAGTTTTATTTGCCATAGAAAATCTCCTTCATCAGCTTATATTAACACAATTTTCAGAAAAGTTAAATATTTTATAGCTGTTATCTATAAAATACGTAATAAATGCCCCAAATGTCAATCCTCGTTTAATAAGATTGAGTCAAAATTTTGTGGGTATTTTCTTTTTTGTACAGAAGGATTTTTTATTCAAAAGCGTTTACTGAACTCCTTAGTTTGCTTGTGCAGTACCGTTTAGGATTTTTTAAATCTAACCATCGCTATCAAGGCATGATACATCGGGCTGCCAGATGAGTGTTGTAGATAAGGAACTGATCATGAAGACACAGATATTGCTTTGATTTGTTTGTTTTTCTCTCTTATAAAACAATCGTTTGATATCTTCGCACAAGAGTTAATAGTTGTTTTTTTCTTCTTTCCTGACTTAAAAAAATTCCGGAATAGTATGTATTAATCTAAGTTTGCATGTTTCATAAATTCTCATTCCAAATTCATCCATTGGTATAGATACAATGTTCGTGCCGCAGGATCGGCATACATTTGAGTGCAGTTGGATAAATAGGTACTTCTTGAAATCTCCCTGAAGGCAATCGTTCCCCCTCAGACACAATGTTTTTAGGTTAGTTTTTGTCTAATTCTATGTTGTAAAACGGCCTCCTTAAACCGTCTAAAAGAATAGGTTATCCTTTGCTTTGTTTCTCTAACAGTTCAATGATTCTATCCAGCTTCTTATCAATTTGTGCTGAACTTTTCTCATGACTAATGATTTGACTACAAGAACACTGCACGTGCAAAAGCAATAAGAAAAGCAAACATGACCAATGGAAAAATGAATGATTCCCAATCACCCATCCTCTTTTTTCTAACTGTATCACAAAGAAACAAAGGGCTGGAATCTTTGGTTGTATCCCGACTCACCATACAGTTAACATAACATTTTTATTAAAAACTTTAACAATCAGTAAATAGCAAATTTATTTTGATTGTTTGATCTAGAGTGAAAAGCATCCATTATGCTTCTGTTTGATGCCCTTTAAAGAATTCTCTGTTTTTAATCCTTTTTCTTCTCCTTAAACTTCCATTTTTCCTTTACCTTCTTGTTTAATTATTTTCATTATTTTATTTCAATGTTCATTTAGCACATAGTTCTATTTTTGAAAAATAAGCGTTCACACTATACAATTTCTTATTAAAAAATCACCCGCCTAAAAAGGATTCTTATAAAAAAAGAAGCAGGAACGTCTTCCCTGCTTCAGTTTCTTAGCTTCAATTGTTGGTTTTCCATGACATATATATGATCTGCGACACGATCAATAAACATGCGATCATGCGATACGAGGATAACAGTTCCTTCATATCCTTTTAAAAAACGCTCTAACGCTTCAATACAAAAAACATCCAAAAAATTGGTCGGTTCATCTAAAATCAGTATATTGTATCTTCCTAAAAATAGTTGACACAAAACTAGACGGATAGCTTCACCACCGCTTAAATTGCGGACGTTCTTTTCTAAATCATTTCCTGTAAAATTCATTGCGTGCAGAACTGCACGAATCTTACTTTCATGATAGTCGCTTCGTTCTTTCATAAATGAAACTACTGTTTCGTTCTTTTCAAATTGATAGCCCATTTGTTTATATGATCCGATGACAGCTTTCGGAGAAAGAATAATTCCTTCCCCTTGCTGGATGATATGACGAAGGAGTGTTGTTTTCCCTGAACCATTTTTTCCTGTGATAGCGATCGTGCTCCCTAATGGGAATTGGAAACTGGCTTCTTTAAGCAGAATTTTATTTCCTGCCTTAAGCGTCAATCGATCCGCCATAATGGGAAACTTATTGTGCAGCTTGAGAGCAGCTGACTGAGGAAAATAAAGGGTTTGTTCCTTTTTTGGCGCCTCTACTGCTTCGAGTTGCTCCGCACGCTGCTCAATCGCTTTTGCTGCACGTTGAATCGCCTTTTGGCTTGTATCCTTTGATTTCGTCATAAACATTTTATTTGCCTTTGCTTTTGTTTCCTTTTTTGACATACGTTTATTTGGCTGAGTAATTTTTTCAGCCTTTTTCATTTTCTCCTCAGCTGCTTTTAAAAGACGCGTTTTTTCTTTCACGTATTTTTCGTACTCTTTAAGCTGTCTATTCCGAGCGAGCTTTTTTTGTTCTGCGTAGTCTGAATAATTCCCCGTATATTCCGTTACACGCCCGTCTTCTACCTCCCAAATTTTTGTAACGAGTTCATCCAGCACATGGCGATCATGGCTTACAAGAACAAGCGCGCCATAGTAATAACTTAGCTCATCAATGAAAAACTGCACACCGTCCTCATCTAAGTGTGTTGTCGGCTCGTCTATTAATAAACCTTCATGATAGGTGGAGAAAATTTCCGCTAATTTCAAACGAGTTTGTTCTCCGCCGCTTAAATTTTTCACTTCTGTTTGCGGGATTGACAACCTTCCTAGCAATTTATAATCGATTTCACGTTTAATCGGTCTTGACAGCTGATCAAAATAAGCAAAATCGGCAAAGCGATGTACTTGACCTTTATCAGGCGTAATTTGGCCTGCCAAAAGCTTCAACAACGTACTCTTTCCGGCCCCGTTTTTTCCGACAATCCCGATACGATCAAATTGGTGTACGGCCAGTCGAGGAATATTTAATAAAAGTTGGCCGGAAAATGAAACTTCAATATTATTTAACTCAATCAATACTTTTTCCATGATTCGCAGCCCCCATTCTTGTTGCAGATATTTTCTTTACGCCTACTAAAAATTCCAAATCCACCATGATCTCAGCCGAATCCCGATTTATAAACGCATCAATACGCTCTTTATCCGCAGACCATGCTAGCGGGGTCATTTGCACCAAGTGTTTAAGATCAGCTTTATTAAGGTTCTTTGTGTAACATAAATGCTGTACATCCAGCAGATGGAGATGTTTTTTGAAAAGCGACACTGTTTGATCGTTTTTATAGACCTTTTTTTCGTTATGATCAAATAGTTCATTTCTCAGCTCTTTCAAATAATGAGGACGAGGAATAACTTTAATGACAAGTCCATCTTCGACTAATATCCTCTTGAATTCTTTGTAATTGGCAGGAGATAAGATATTTAGAATTACATGAAACGATTGATCCGCAAGCGGTGATGTTGCCAAGTCACCTACTAACCAAATTTGGTTTTCGTATCTCTTCGCAGCCATGGCAATGCCTTCCTTTGAAATATCAAGACCAATCCCAGTCATTGCCGAAACCTTACATTCGTCCAAAATCCTTTGTAAATGGGAGCCCTCTCCGCACCCTACATCTGCAACCATTAAAGGTTTAAAAGAAACGTCCATATACTCCTTTATCGACCTTGCAATCGCTTCATGCACGAATGTGTATAAGTCGCTTTCCATAATGATTTTGCGTCTTGCTTCAAACAATTCCTTCTTGTAATGACTAGTAGAGGAACGAGTCATCAAGTTTACATATCCTTGTTTAGTGAAATCAAAAGTATGATTTTTAGAGCATATTAGGCTTTTCAAATCAACAACCCTCATCGAACTTTTACAGAGTGGACATCTGAATGCCGCTACAAATTCACTAACAAGTTCTGCACTTTTGATTTTTTTGGTCATGTGATCTCTCCCTTTCAAAATAAAAAAACACAGGCGATCTGCCTGTGATTCAGAGTAAAGGGAAGAAGACCCATCCTTATTTAAATTACGGGGCTATTTGAAGCCGTCACCAAATAAAGTGAAACTTCCATCAGTGGGCGACATGTGCTAGTGCCGATGAAGAAATGATGACGCTGCGTTTTTAATCGGCCTTCATCCCCACTGGTGGTTAGCTAAACCAATCGGGCTTTTACGGGCAGTTATTCCCCACTTAGACTTATTATTTCAGCTTTAGTCTTGAAGCGGGGACTTATTGCCCGTTAAAGCGGGATAAACCTTCCTTTTGCTAAATAAAGGAAGGATAATTATACATATATAAAAAAGACAGACGAGACCCGTCTGTCTTCATATTACATATTTTCTATATGAAATGAAGATTATTAAAAAAGGACAGACTGCTCCCATTACTCTGCATTCACAAGCAGAGCCTTTGAACGTATTTAATTACTTAGTTCAAAGCTGGGAAACGCAATCTGACAGAATACACTTTTTAATAATCCTCCCTCTATAAATGTTGATATATCAACGGTTGTAGCCGTTTCAGGGGTGTCAAAAAAATTTTTTTCGACACGT
>NZ_JBVVUU010000049.1:0-15002 GCF_056032925.1 Aeribacillus sp. JST-2 | reverse complement strand
AACCCCGGTACGCTCAACCCTTTGTGGGAGGGGCGCGCCCCTCCCACAAAGGCAACCACCCAAGATATGCGATTGTCAAGGAGCGTATCGGACTGGAAATTCGATAAAAAAACTTTCTGAAACTTAGTATACGAGGAGGGAAAAAATTGAAAACCGAACCTTCAATGACAAAATCAAACAGAGATAAGAAATTTAGCGTTATCCTTTGGTACAGAATCTTCCGAATCTACAAGAATAATACAACAGAAACAAATAAAATTTTAAAAAAATGGGATATATCCAATGCTCAATTTGAAGTAATCAGCAGAATTGCTGCAGCGGGGACTTTATCCCAGCAGGAGCTTGCCGATCAATTGCTGGTAACAAAAGCAAACATCACACAGCTTATCAAGAAATTGGAGCAAATGGATCTAATAAAAAAAGAAAAAGAATGGAAAACAAATTATATTTCACTTACAGAAAAAGGAGAAACTATCTATAGGGAAGCCAATTCGGTTCTTGAAGATTTTCAGAAAGATTTTTTCAAAAATCTTTCGATTGAAGAGAAAAAAAAATTGCTTCATCTGCTTCGAAAAGTGGAAAAATAACGGAAAACCATTTTCTAAAATGGTTTTTCATCCCAATCATGATAAAAGTAAGACCAAAGAGTGCTGTTAAATCAACATTCTTTGGTTTTTTATTTGGAAACATGTAACACTAAAATGGGCTTTTCAGACAGCCTCTCTTTTCTTTGTAGTTGCATAAAAATCGGCTAATTATATCACTTCTTGCCACAGTGTCGCCGCAAAAAAAATTAGGGATGTTGGCGTTAAGATTTATTTGCATGTGATGGAATTCTCTATAAATGGCTCGTGCAAAATCATTGACAGCTTCTCAATTAAGAATTAAACTAACATCAGATTTGAGTTAAGGACTTAACTGATAATTATTATGAACGTATGAACAGGAGGATGAAAACATGGTGTTTGCATGATCAGCATTTGCCTTAGCTTATGATGCATTGGAACCTTACATTGACAAAAAACGATGGAAATCCATCATACACACATGCGTTGCAAATTTAAACAATGCTATTCAAGGGCACACAAGCAATTGGAAAATAAATTCGTTTAAGACTTGATCTCCCATTTGGATGAAGTGCCGGAAAACATCCGTACAGCTGTACTCAATAATGGCGGCAGCCACGCAAACCATAGTTTATTCTGGACGATCTTTGTAGCGAATGCCTTGGTTTCAGTTCAATAAAGAGCAGCCAGTTGCATGGAAAGAAAATATCGTTCAAATTGACTATACAATGTCCCTTTTAACAAAGTTGCGGAAATGACGGAGATGTCAGCGGTTATGCCATACGAAAAGCTGACAATGATTAGCAGGGAGGAAGATAGTAGAATGAAAAAATATCGTATAGATTCAAGCAAAGGATTGGAGTTTGGAATTTACACATTAGGTGATCATTTGGCGAACCCGCACACAGGTGAACGTATTTCAGCACAACAACGAATTAAGGAAATTATAGAAATGGCTAAGTTAGCTGAGCAAGCAGGTATTGATTTCTTTAGTGTAGGTGAAAGCCATCAAGAATATTTTACCGCTCAAGCACACACTATTGTATTAGCAGCAATCGCTCAAGCAACTGAAAAAATAAAAATTGGAAGCTCCTCAACGATTATTAGTACATCAGACCCGGTTCGTGTATATGAAGATTTTGCGACAATTGATTTAATCTCAAATGGTCGTGCCGAGATTATTGCTGGTCGTGTCTCGAGAGTGGGACTGTTTGAATTGTTAGGATATAACCTTCGTGACTATGAAGAATTATTTGAAGAAAAATTTGAACTGTTGTTGCAAATTAATGAAAATGAAGTGGTGAATTGGAGCGGCAATTATCGGGCTCCATTAAAAAATGCCAAGGTGTTGCCGCGTCCTAAAGAGGGTTCGTTGCCGATTTGGCGTGCTGTTGGCGGTACACCTGCCAGTGCCATTAAAGCGGGTTTCCAAGGTGTTCCTATGGCCTTAGCTATGTTGGGTGGACCTGTGTCTTATTTTAAAAACACTATTGATGTTTACCGTCAGTCTTTAATACGAGCAGGTTATAATCCAGCAGATTTTCCGGTTGCAACGACAGGCTTTTTCTATGCTGCTGAAACGACACAACAAGCATTAAAGGAATATTATCCGCACATTAATGAGGGAATGAAGCTGACAAATGGCCAAGGATTTTCAAAACAACTGTTTGCGCAAGGGGCTGATACCCGGAATGTAATGAATGTTGGCAGTCCTCAACAAATAATAGAAAAAATTCTATATCAACATGAACAGTTTGGACACCAACGTTACATGGCGCAATTGGATTTCGGCGGCGTTCCGTTTGATAAGATAAAAAGAAATATTGAAATCCTTGGCACCGAGATTTTACCTGCCATCAAAAAATATACAGCAAAGAAGTAAAGGAGGGAATTAAAAGTGAAGATTGTTGCGATAGCCGGATCAAATGTCGGCACTAAAACAAGAACTGCAATGGACTATACAGTGAAATCCCTGAAAGAAAAATATCCGCAATATGAAGTAACATTGCTGGATTTAGCAGAATTGAAAGTTGAGTTTAGTGATGGACGAAACTATACGGAATATGAAGGAGATACAAAATTTGTAGCAGAAACAGTCATGGCAGCAGATGTACTTATAATTGGGACACCCATCTTTCAGGCTTCCATACCGGCTGCTTTAAAAAATATATTTGATCTTCTTCCTAAAGACGCGTTGCAAGATAAAATCGCCAGCATTGTTGTGACGGCAGGCTCATCCAAACATTATTTAATAGCTGAACAACAATTAAAACCGATTTTGTCCTTTATGAAGGCTCAAATCGTACAAAAATATGTATTTATTGAAGAAAAGGATTTCTATCGAAGTAAGATTATCAATGATGATATCTTATTCCGGATTGATCGGTTAGTTGAAGATACAATGATATTAGCAGAAACCTATCAGAGTATACGGAAAGCAAAGGAAGAAAAATATGGATTTTAATCAATCATGGTCAAGGAAGGGGCTTTAATCGAAAATTAGAGATAACTATTTTAAACAACTTTATTATCTATACACAGAATTGTTTTCTTGTTATTTTCTCCCTCTTCTATAAAAAGTTCTTCTCTCCTGTTATTAGGTTGGTATCTGGAAGGGAAAAAGAGGGAGGAAGAAGAATCTGTATTCAAGGGATTTTCCATGATGATATTAGTAAAACTTTAATTTGTGCAGCCTAAAAGACTAGAAATTTTTTTGAATATCTTCTCTCTTTTTAACATGAACAAAGTAGTATAATAACCGACCAATATACCCAACATATTTAATAAGATATCATCAATATCAATAATTCTTGTCCCTAAATTTGATAATGCAGTAGTAACTGAATCAATTCAATTAGTAACGGAATAGAAAACGCAATAAGAAGGAGCTTGCGTAATTCATTTGTTTTATATCTAAAAAATAGGAAAAAGCCAATAGGTAAGGTTAATAATACATTGCCTATAATATTACTAGCCTGCCACTCCAAAATTCAATTATATATGAAGATAACGTTTTAAAAGGAATAATATTAAAAGGGAGATAATTTAAAATGGGTACCGGTTTTACCCAAACAATACAAATTATACAAATGGTATAAGATATTATACCCAACCGGAACACTTCACTCCGTAATTTTATTTTGCACTTTTTTATAAATAACAATCGGATTAGGATATAGAACATACATACAGGGATAACAAAAATAACTATAATCTCTGCAGCAGCCAACTTAACATGAAATAGACTCTCCATTCTAAAGGCATTGGTCCGACTACTTCAAAAATAACATACGTAGCAGCAGGGATTGACTTTTTTTCACATGGTAGAGGTGCTGAGTCGCCTTCATAAGCTGTTGCAAATGTCATAAAGGCGCAAAACATAGTTATAAAGGAATTCGTTACAGAACAAAAATTATTTTCAAAAAATTGATTTGAAATAAGCTGTATATAATTTGTTGCATACCAAATAATAGCCATTAAAATCTGCTGCCAATTGCAAGTTTCATGACTCTACTTCGTCCAAAATTTTGAAGGTAATTATTAAGTGCAATTCCGATAATAGGAATTTAAATTTTAGACTATTCAACAAATTTGTGTTACGTTTGAATAGAACACTTTTACAACAAAATAGACATTCACTAGGGATGCTTTTGTGGAAGAAACGCACAATATTGCTTGTGACATTCGAAATCGTCCAAAGGTAAATGATCATTTAATTCAAAATGACAGCCTATCTTTTCTTGAAGATAAATTCAGTTGATGGAGCTATGTTCTGGTATGTATTTATTAATTAATGCAAATAAAGAAAAATAGAATTCAACGAAGAGATGTATCGGGCACTAAGCCTAGTTTACCAATCGAACAACTAGAACCGACATTGCGAGATATTAATGAGGAATTTAAAAGGATGTATCAATAACACAAATTTAACCAGTGGAAAAATGAGAGGGATTGCCCTCCCTTCGTTATTTTTTGCTCTATAAATGATATATTCCCTTTTATATGGCAATTTCATCTTATCATTTAATGGACTTGATATGGGATGGCTTCATCAAACCAAGGAGAGAATATTATGATAGCTGATGAATTTGATGTATTTTTATTTGATTTAGATGGAGTAATTTATTTAGGATCTGAATCGCTTCCAGAAGCAATAGAATCACTTAAGTGTCTCCGGAAAGAAAAGAAAGGGATTCGGTTTTTAACAAATAATCCATGTACAACACGTGAAAAGATAGCAAAACGGTTAATTAGTCTGGGCATAGAAGCAACAAGAGAGGAAGTAATAACGTCATCTTGGCTGACTGCCCAATATTTACAGGATAAAAAAATAAAAACAGCACTTGTTTTAGGTGATGAAAATTTAAAATGGGAATGCCAACAAGTTGGTATTAATATACAAGATCAAAACGACGCAGAAGCCGTTGTTGTCGGGTGGGACAATGATGTGTCTTTTCATGATATCCAGAAAGCGGCGAAATTAATTCACAGAGGATCAAAATTTGTTGCGACAAACGCAGATAGAACGTTTCCTACCCCAGAAGGTCCTTTACCTGCCGTAGGAGCAATAGTAGAAGCCATACGGGTTTCAACAAATAGGAGACCTATTATTGTAGGAAAACCAAACCCTTATATGTTTAAAAAAGCGCTTGAAGATTTTACATCATCCTCCAGAGCAGTAATGGTGGGTGATAATCCATATACGGATGTTTTGGGTGCACATCAGGCGGGAATACCAGCCATTTTAGTATCAGACCGAAAAATTAAAAAATTCCCGTCAGCAAGGGATTTTCGCAATCCAGATGCTACGATACCAAATTTAAAGAGTTTATTTGACAGTAATATCAACATAAAAAAATGGTTTTCTCCTTCCTTTTCTTGGCCCGAAAAAGTCGAAGCGGGAGTAGCCGGTATAATTTTTGACAACAAACAGCGAGTACTCCTAATGAAACGCAAAGATAACGGCTTATGGGGGATTCCATCGGGACATGTTGAACCGGGAGAAACTGTGGAGGAAGCAATCATAAGAGAAATTTGGGAAGAAACCGGTTTAAGAGTTAAAGTAACCCGATTAATCGGAATTTATTCTGATCCTGTTTCACAAGTTTTTTCATATCCAAACGGGGAAGTGTGTCAGTTTATTACGACTTGTTTTGAATGTGAAGTTGTAGGAGGAACTTTAAATAGAGAAAGTGAAGAAGCATTAGATGTAGATTATTTTGACCTAAACCGCTTACCGGAAGATCTCATAAGAATGCATCCGAGATGGCTTAAAGATGCATTAGAAAAAAAGAGTTTATCATATATCCGTTAATACCCGCTTAGAAAAACTGGAGAAGTGAAATTCCACAAACGGAGTGATAAACTGTATATTAACTTAATTGTATTCAATGGCTGAAGAGAATTAAAAATTAGTTTAATTTGCTAGAATAGTTCCCCGAAATACAGAACATGAAATAAATGGTGGAAGACAAAAAATGGAACTTTTTAAAAGGTGAAGCCGTCTTTTTTGAGTACAAATCCATTTTGATCAAACTTTTTTCAAAAAAAAAACGCTGGCGTTAATTGCCCAGCGTTTATTATTTTCAACACGTGATATAAATTGACAAGGGTGGCTCGTTAAAAAGTAGATAGTAATTTTGCCGGGAATCTAGGTTTCTTGGCTGGTTTTTTCCAATGAGAAAGATTTCCGTGTTAAAATTTTACATAGGATTTTGTCATAGAATAACATTCATGTAATTTTCAGAAAGGGGACGGTTTTATGAACAATTTAAGCATTAAAGAACTCCGGTCACGCCATGAGATAATTGAGGCTTTTCCAGTTATGAAACAGTTGCGAACTCATCTTGATGAAAGTTCTTATCTTGAATTGGTCAGTGAAGCACAAGAAAAAGAAGGGTACAAAATGTTTGCCTTATATAATGGCGATGAGATAGCGGCAGTTGTTGGTTTCCAGCCAATGATCACTCTTTATTACGGCAGATTTATATGGGTGTGCGACTTAGTTACAGATGTATATAACCGCTCGAAAGGTTACGGAAAAAAACTCCTTTCATATGTCCATCAATGGGCGAAGGAAAATAAATATGAAAGTGTTGCCTTATCTTCGGGTTTGCAGCGTACAGATGCACACCGCTTTTACGAACATAAAATGGGTTACGACAAAGTAAGTTATGTATTGAAAACAACTTTAAAATAATTGTTTAGTGCAAAACCTTTAAAAAAAGACCATGGATCAAACCGATTAAAACTGGCTCTGACAGCGGCTATTGTACAAAAGATGTTCGTTTTTTCCTGCTATCTGCATTGTGATGGGAATTTTGGATTTTGGCTAACAAAAACGTAAAATTTGATTCTCCAGCTGATTTAAAAGGAAAAAGAATTATTGTAGGATTGGCGCCTGGAACTTCAAATACTTTGTTGAAACGACTGCTCAAAGATAATCACCTTGATATTAACAAGGATGTTAAAGTAACTGAGGTTCAAAATGGATCTGAATTGGGTCCAGTTCTTGCCGGTGAGGCAGATATAGCAGTAGCTTATCAACCACAAATCGAGCAAGGTTTAGCCCAAGGATTGAAATTAATCTATGATTTTACAAAAGATTATCCTGAATATGCATTTTCAACTATTAACACATCCCAAAAAATGATTGATGAAAACCCTGACTTAGTTAAACGTTTTGTAAATTCTATTAATGAATCTCTTAAACTAATTCATGAGGATCCCGAAAAAGCAAAGGAAGTGGCTAGAAAAGAATTTCCGGAATTAAATGGAGAAGAAGTTGATAAAGCGGTTGAACGTATGATAAAAAGTAATGTTTATCCAAAACATGTTGCTATTACGGAAGAAGCCTTTACTACTGCAATTGATATGCAAAAATTTGTCGGCAATATGAAAAATGATATGAGATATGAAGATATTGTGAATACGGAATTTTTTCCAAAAAATTAATGGAGGATATGTTTTTATGAAACTAAAAATCGTTGGGTTGCAAAGTGGTCCATATCGTACTGGTGATAGTTATGCAAATCGAATTGAACAGTTATCTGCTCATTTTGATTTGGCATTGCAAAATGTTCCGGATGCGGATTTAATCATATTTCCAGAGTTAATGACAACTCCTTATTTTTGTAAGGTATATGATAAGAAATTTTTTGAATTCGCTGAACCTTTGGATGGAAAAACATTTCAATTTTTTTCAAAAAAAGCAAAAGATAGTGGGGTTTATATCATTATTACTATCTTCGAAAAATGTGTGCAAAATCATAAAATAAGCTACTTTAATACAGCGATTCTTATTTCCGACAGTGGAAAAATGATAGGGTTCTACCGAAAAACGCATATTCCGAAAATATCTCTTACAACATTAACAACAGATGAATCTTTTTATTTTGAGAGAGGAACTCAATTTCCAGTATTTGATATTAAAGGCATAAAAGTTGGAATATTAATATGTTTTGATCGGTCTTTTCCAGAGGCTTCAAGGGCATTAGCCCTACAGGGAGCAGAAGCAATTGTTATTCCTACTGCAGCTGGCGGAGAGGAAAGGAAAAATGCATGGCTTTTAGAATGTCAAGCAAGAGCAAGAGAAAATGGTTTATATGTTGTTGGGGTAAATAAAGCAGGAGAAGAAGTGCTTGAAGATAATGGAAGAGAAATCAAATCCAGTTTCTTTGGGCTTAGTTGTGCATTTGACCCTAGTGGCAAAGAAGTTAAAAACCATTTAGATAGCAAACCATGGCAGTTTCTTCAATTAGAAATAGATCATCAAAAAGTAGAAAAATATCGGAGTAAATTAAACCTTTTGAATTTTTTGCAAGTTGATTTATACTATGCTTATTCTCAAGAACTGCAAAAAATAAGGAATTATAATCTTGAGAAAGAAACCGTACCTCTTTTTGAACCGAAGGGAGTAGTTGCCATTGATTAATACAACACCATCGTCTTTGACAATTGCAGAGACTCATCGCTTATTAACCGAAAGAAAAATCTCACCAACAGAGATAATGACAATATTTTTGGAACAGATTGAAAAGGTGGAACCAGAAGTTAAAGCTTGGGTAAGGGTAGAAAAGGAATTAGCAATGGAACGAGCTAAGGAATTGGAGAAAATGACGAATAACTTTGATGATTGCTCACCTTTAACAGCCATTCCTTATGCAGCAAAGGATATCATATATACTGAACATATACCAACAGAAGGAGGATCGAACGTATTAAAAGGATTTGTTCCTGACCATAATGCAACTGTTATTAATAAATTAAATAATTCGGGGGCTATATTGCTTGGAAAGACCACAACAACTGAATTTGCAAACTGGGGAGGACCGCCGGAAACAAGAAACCCTTGGAATATCAATCATACACCAGGAGGATCGAGCTCAGGTTCAGCTGCAGCAGTAGCAGCGGGCATGGCATTAATGTCATTGGGGACTCAAACAGCTGGATCGCTGTCAAGACCTGCAGCATATAATGGACTCACAGTATTAAAAGCAACATATGGAAGAATAAGTAAAGCTGGGGTTATTCCTGTGAGCTGGAGTTTGGATCATGTAGGTGTTTTTACGAAAACGGTGGAGGACACCGTTCTTGTGTATAATGAAATTTCTGGACCTGATTTGCAAGATCAGTCCACATGGACATTGCCAAAGGAAAAACTGGTTATACGAGAGAATAAGAGAAACTACACTATCGGTATCGTTGCAGATGAGTATTTTCAAACTACTGATGGTGAGTTATGTGAAGCAGTTGAAGAGGCGATTCGACAGTTTGAAAGCATTGGATTTAAAGTAATTATGGTTCAATTACCAAAAAGCTTGGAGGCTGCAAATGCAGCCCAACATATTGTGATGAAGGCAGAAACGGCTCATTATCATGCCGATGAATTTCAAAAGGATTCATCCCGCTTTGGTGATTATTTACAAGAATTTATACGTGAAGGGTTACAAATTAAGGCAAATGATTATTTAAAAGCACAACGAATAAGATCAATTTTTCGACAGGAGTTAAGTAATATGTTTACTGATGTAGATCTTTTATTAACACCCGCAACACCAACACCCGCACCAGAAGGGATATTGTCAACAGGTTCTCCTGCTTACAATCTTCCGTTTACAAATGCAGGCGTACCAACCTTGACACTTCCTGCTGGATATTCCAATAATAACCTTCCGTTAGCAATACAGCTTATCACTGGACCAATGGAAGAACAAAAATTAATTGATGCAGGTTATTTGTTTCAAAAGGCGACTGATTGGCATCTAAAAACTCCAGAGATTCTTGGTGTATAGTATGTTAATTATTATAACTATGTTTTTGTTAGGACTAGTGTTAGGTTTTATTGGGGCGGGAGGATCTGGATTTATTATTGCTATTCTTGTTACTATTTTTCATATTCCCATTCATACTGCTTTAGGTACTGCCGTGGTAGTAATGGTTTTCAGTGTGTTGTCGGGAAGCTTAAGTCATTTTCGAGAAGGAAATATATTTTTGAAACAGGGTGTTATGGTAGGATTGTTTGGTGCAATTGGATCCTATTTTGGAATGCGATTAACCATATTCATTGATCCAAAGATTTTGATGTTTTGTACCGTAGCCACTTTAGCTATTTCGGGGATTCTAATTTGGATAAGAACAAAAATAGTATATGAAAATGAATGGAAAAAGGAGCCTGCTTTTTATCATTATGCTGTGATTGGTCTTGGAAACGGACTTATTTCAGGTACGTTCGGTATTGGGGCAGCACCTTTTATTCAATTATCACTTATTAAATGGCTAAATTTTCCGCTTAGATTTGCTGCAGGAACAACCATGTTAGTCATTTTACCTATCTCTTTAGCGGCATCTTTTGGGTCTATTCAAAATGGATATTTTGATGGATTATTGTTTATAAAGGTAGCTTTGGGAACCATGACAGGAACATACATTGGAGCAAAATTAACAAAAAAGCTGCCGAAAGTTTTTTTGCGATATGGAATGGTACTTACTCCAATAGCAAGTGCGATTTTATTATTAATTAATTTTTTATAATCCATAAATGCAAAGTCCAAGTAAGTTTCTTAAAATTTTTATTTCCTACTTAGAACAGTCCAACGGCCAAGTCCTAATTATTGTGTAAAATCATACTCCCAGGCCAGTAAACCTAAATTCCCGGCCAATCCAACCGCTTCCTTTTTACACAAATTAGCGCATCATTCATATTAAGGAATAGGCTGCTTTTTCTTTGCCTAACTATAATAAAGGTATCAATCATTTTGAGCCCTCCTTTGGTATTTTTAAATTAAGGTTCAAGTCTTGACAACCTGTACTATACCAAGGAGGTTTCTTTTTTATTTTGTACAATCATGATGAATTTAGCATTTAAACGTTTTGATAGTTTGTCAATAGTAGAACCTTGACATAGCGTTTGAAAACAATTGTCCGGCTGGATGGTGAAAGGAACTGTTATAAGGGTTGTTCCACTAGCGTTGCTTTGATGAAACCTGATTGAAAATGCGAAAAATTTTCGCTTTTTCGTTGTTTAAGCAACAAAAAAACCTATACAATGGAAGTAGCGGGTCGGACGTCACTCATTGCTTAGGTCTGAGTTTCGTGCAACCCGAAATCGAAGCAGCAAAAATTAAACAAACGTTTGATTATTTTCACGAAATAGCGTGATACTCGACAAATTATTTGGGGTATGAGGAATGATGAAGAGAAAAGAAGCGTCTTTAATGAAAAATATTGTAGAACACAAGGAATGGCAAAAAAAAGATCGCACCAGGCCATCCCTTACACTTTTGCAGAATCAGGAAAAAATTCGTCAAGACACTAAATTTTATTTTGATCAGGAAAAAGACAAAAAGGATATTGAGCTTTATTACAAAAATGTCATTAAAAAAGAAAAGGAGGGGCTTCATCTATTTTATCTTTATCATAATCTAGTGAAAAAAACGCATAAAAATCAGCTGCCGTATTTTTTGAGCAAAGATTTTTATTTATATACATGGGTTGATTTGCAGCCTGATGGAACAGTGAAAAGCATCTATTCCGGCGAAAAAAGCGATCCAAGCCGAATCATTCAAGAAGATTTCGAAATAATCAAAAAAAGATATGAACAATTTCAAGCTCTTTTGGAAATGGCCAGCAACAAGGATGTTTCTTTATTGAAAAAAATAAAAAACATTGACTTGCGTTTAAAATATAATACCGAGCATATTGTTCCGCAGTCTTGGTTTCATGCACGGGAACCGATGAAAAGCGATTTGCATCATTTATTTGTTTGTCATCCGGCGTGCAATGTCAAAAGATCTAATTATCCTTTTTATGACTTTGCTTTTTATCAGCCGGAATCGCCCGAAGAAAAAATTCGCAATCGCTGTGGAATTGTCAAAGACGGCCGATTCGAACCGGAACACGGTAAGGGTGCTGCCGCACGGGCAATGATGTATTTTTTGCTGCGATACCCTAATGAAATAAAAAAAAGCTGCCTTAAACAAATTAATCTTTCTTTACTGATTCATTGGCATGAAACATTTCCCGTTTCCATCTATGAGAAGCATCGAAACCAATCAATTTATTATATCCAGGGAAACCGCAATCCTTTTATAGATTTTCAAGAACTAGCGCATAAAATAAAGTTCCCGTTTCAAATGAGAGGATGTGCCGATGAAGGAGCAGTCAGGAGATGACAGCGCACAATTGAGTTTATCAAAGGGAACTATTCTATTGATTGGACTATAGAACAATCTCCGCTCCTTCGGTTATTTTTTTCTTCTTACATAGAACGGGAATGGATTTTCATGAATACTTCAAACTATTGCCTGATAATGATATTGGATAAACATAATGAAATCCTCTTAGAAAAAACTTTTGGATTTTACTAGGAATTATTTTCAAATCTCTCTAATATGCCTTTAGAATCCCCCAATAGAGAGGCAGTACAAGCTGTCTCAATGAGTGTTTTATTTAAGGGACTTGCAGTTTTTACTTGAAATCCTCAAACAGCCAATCTGAAACATGACTCCCCACTTTTCCTCATGCATCATCCCTTTCTTTTTAAATGATTCTGTTTAGGGAGTTGATCTTCATCCGCATAGTTCTTAGTTGTTCGCCAATTAATTCCCATTGTTATTTCTATTTCTGAAATAGATAGACCTTCTTGCCAGTCACCCCAAGTCCCACTACAGTAATTGTGTTTTAGTATATTGTCACACTTTATGTTAAGAATTCTCTCATACAAATAATAGATAACCAAATGTATGTAAGTTTTATTAATATCAAATTAACAAAATTAAAGGAGTGATAACTGAATTCATGGCAGATTATAAACTGGAATTGGTAAATGTCACCAAAGTTTTTCAGTCACATTTAAACAACCCAACAACGGCTATTTCAAACATTAACATGAAAATTCCCAATCATCGATTTATCAGTATTATTGGCCCAAGTGGTTGTGGAAAATCAACATTATTTAATATTATTTCAGGTTTAATGGAAGCCACTGAGGGAGATATTCTAGTGGATGGGAAATCAGTCAGTGGAATGTCCGGAATTGTAGGTTACATGTTACAGAAAGATTTATTACTTCCTTGGAGGACAATTGTAGATAACGTCATCCTTGGAATGGAACTGAAGGGAGTATCAAAAAAAGAAGCAGAAAAAATAGCGATACCATTTTTAGGAAAATATGGTTTGAAAGGATTTGAATATAGTTATCCTTCACAACTTTCTGGTGGGATGCGTCAACGTGCTGCTTTATTAAGGACTATTTTATATGACAGAGATATTATTCTGTTGGATGAACCATTTGGTGCACTCGATGCGCAAACCCGTTCGTTTATGCAAGAATGGCTGTTAGATTTATGGGATGACTTCCAGAAAACAATATTGTTTATTACACATGATATAGATGAGGCTATCTATCTGTCAGATGAAGTTTACATTATGTCAGCCCGACCTGGAAGAATTAAAGAACATATTGTTATAGATATTCCTCGTCCAAGAAAACCTACTATTGTTACCTCAAGTGCTTTTATTAGCTATAAAGAAAGGGCTTTATCCTTACTATCGGAAGAAGTTAAAAAATCTCAAAAAATAGAAGCAACATTACATTAAGGGGTGAGTGAATTTGGAAAATACGAGAATAAGCAATGAAATTTCTTCCCTCAGTAAAATAAAAACAAAAAGGGAAACAGTACAAAAATCCATATTGAAATATCTGGAAAACAAAGAACCAAACAACATCTTATTAAATATTGGTAGATTCCTTGTCTTTTTCATGATTATCGTTTGTTGGGAGTTAGGAGCCCGTTTCGAAATTATTGATCCTTTCTTCTGGAGTCTTCCATCAGAGATTTTTGCAACATGGATGCAAATTATTCAAGATGGAACTGCATGGCGAGATACGTTATTTACATTCCAATCAACCATTTCTGGATTTATAATCGGAACGCTAGGTGGTGCATTATTAGGATTATCTTTTTGGTGGTCTAAATATTATGCCAAGATTGCAGAACCTTTTATTATCATGTTTGAAGCAATGCCAAAGCTGGCATTAGCTCCTATTATTGTCTTAATCTTCGGGTTAGGCATTAGTTCCAAAATCGCGATGGCTGTTGCCATTACCATCGTTATTACAACTTTAACTACTTATAATGGTATGAAGCAAATAGATAATGATTTAATTCGTATGATTTATTCTCTTGGTGCTACTCGTTTCCAAGTATTTACTAAAGTGGTCGTTCCTTGGACAATGCCATCTATTATTTCAGCTTTAAGAATTAACATAGGTTTAGCTTTAACAGGAGCAATTGTAGGTGAATATATAGGTTCTACAAACGGAATTGGAAGAATGATATTTTACGCAGGACAAACTTATGAGATTAGTTTAATTTGGGCAGGAATTTTTAATCTCTCATTGCTATCAATGATCCTCTACTTAATTGTTGGGCAATTAGAAAAGATATTACTAGCAGGAATGCTACATCATAATAAATAGGGAGGGGTAGTGTTGAATCTATTACGAATCAATAATCGATTTCTATTATTTCTGTTCTTAAGTGTATTTCATCTTTTAGTCCTAACAGCCTGTGGAAGCGAGGAAAGTGAAAGTACTACAGCTAACGTGTCAAGCAGTGAAAAAAAAGACAATAAAAAAATTGTCATTGCAGAGCCTGTTCATAATTTAGGTTATTTGCCTTTATATGTTGCTATTGATCAAGGGTTTTTTGAAGGAATTGATGTTTTAGTGACAACATTAACAGGAGGTGGAGCCCATACCAATGCTGTATTAACCGGTCAAGCGTGGGGGTTTATAGGGGGGGCCTGAACATAATGCGTTTGCAAAAGCAAAAGGGGGAGAGTTACGGTCTATTATAAAGATTCATCACCACATTTTGTGATTTAACCCAAAAAATAAGGAAAACACTCACGAATTCCTGGCAATAATGTTAG
>NZ_JBVVUU010000048.1:0-16037 GCF_056032925.1 Aeribacillus sp. JST-2 | reverse complement strand
ACCTTTAGACCCAGTTTATTACATGTACCAATACTGGGTTTCTTCAGTATTGCCTTTTTTCGGATCATCGGACAAGGGAATTTCCAATTTCTATGATTTTTCACCTTGACATATTACCGCAGGACTTTTCAAAACTTTTTGAGTCAATTTTAGTATACCTTTTCCAAAGTTATTTCTCAAATAATCGAACTGGTTCAATAGTAAAAAATGCCTGTGCAAATGGTCTCCGCCGGACCTGTCATGAAAATGCGCCCATCTTCGGTCCAATTGATATATAAATCTCCGCCGGCAAGATGAACGACCGTTTCTTTGCCCCGGGTTGTATGGTTGTTTAAAACGGATGCAACAACCGCCGCACATGCTCCCGTTCCGCAAGCCTGTGTTACCCCCGAACCTCTTTCCCATACACGAAAATGGAGTTCATGATTGCTTATCACTTCCACAAATTCGACATTCACCCCTTCGGGAAAGCGTGCATCTTTTTCTACAATCGGTCCTAATGTCGTGAGCGGAGCGTTTTTAATATCGTCAACGAAAAAGATAAGATGGGGATTCCCCATGGAAACGGCGGTTACTTGATAGTTTCTGCCGTTAAATTCCATCGTTTCATTGATGGTTGTCTCATTGCCTTGTCCCGCCATTGGGATGTCTTTTTTTAAAAGCCTCGGCTGCCCCATATCAATCGTGACTTTGTCGACTGTCCCATTTTTTTCATGCACTTCAGCCTCGACCAGCCCTGAGAGAGTTTCAATGAAAAACTTTTTTTCCTTTACGATTTTATGTTCATAAACATATTTTGCCACACAGCGCAAACCATTGCCGCAATTTTTCCCTTCCGATCCGTCACTGTTAAAAATCCTCATTTTGACATCCGCCTGTTTTGAAGGCAACATTAAAATAAGTCCGTCAGAGCCGATGCCTGTATGAATGTTTGCAACATTTCGGGCAATATCTGCCAATTGATGCTCCGGCAATGATTCCTCAAAACCATTTACGTAAATATAGCTGTTTCCTAAGCCGTGCATTTTTGTAAATTGAAATGTTTTCATGTAATCCTCCAAAAAACAAAAAATTTATGTTTATAAGTATAAAACGTTAAAAATCTGTTGACAATAAAAATATCCCCCGTTTTCATATAGAATAAAAGCTCCCTGGGTTTTCCAGAGAGCTTTTATTTTTTTCGTTTGCAGCGAAGTTTTCAATATTAAACAAACATTCCTGCCAACGTAGCGCTCAACAAATTCGCCAGTGTTCCTGCCAACACAGCTTTTACCCCTGTGCGGGCGATATCTTGTCTTCGGTTCGGCGCCATGCCTCCAAGACCGCCGATCAAAATGGCAATCGAAGAAATGTTGGCAAATCCGCATAAAGCAAAGCTAATGATCGCTGCTGTTTTCTCCGATAAATTGTCAATGACGGGCGCAAAATTCGTATAGGCGACAAACTCATTTAAAATTAGTTTTTGGCCGATAAAGTTTCCGGCTTGAATCGCTTCATCCCAAGGAACACCGATAACAAAAGCAATCGGAGCAAAAAGATAGCCAAAAATTAGTTCAAGAGATAGGCCGCTAAAACCAAACAAGGAACCGAAACCGCCTAAAATTCCGTTTAAAAGAGCAATTAACGCAACAAATGCTAAAAGCATCGCTCCAACATTCAGCGCAAGGCTTAATCCCATCGACGCCCCTTTTGCCGCAGCATCAATCACATTGGCCGCATTTTCATCATCGGCCATTTCAACCCCTTTCAACGTCTCAGGAACCTTTGTTTCCGGAATAAACATTTTCGCCATGATCAAACCGGACGGAGCGGACATAAAACTTGCTGCAAGCAAATATTTTAGCGGAACCCCTAAAGCGGCATAGCTGAACATGACGGAACCGGCAACGGAAGCAAGGCCGCCGGTCATAACTGCAAAAAGTTCAGAATCTGTCATCTTTTTAATATAAGGTTTTACAACTAAAGGCGCTTCCGTCTGGCCGACGAAAATGTTTGCGGCAGCCGACATCGATTCAGCCCTGCTTGTCCCCAACATCTTTGAAAGGGCACCACCGATTAAGCGGATAATCCATTGCATTATTTTTAAATAATAGAGGACGGAAATGAGTGATGAAAAGAAAATGATAAGAGACAACGATTGAAAAGCAAATATAAAGCCTGATTTATTGGCATTGGCCAAGTCCCCGAAAACAAACGCAATCCCTTCGCTTGCAAATGTGTTCAGTATTTGGACTTTACTTGAAATCCATTCAAAAGCATTGCGCCCAATTTCCCATTTCAACACGATAAACGCAAACAAAACTTGAATGGCAAATCCTCCAATGATGGTGCGCCAATTGATCTTTTGTTTATTTTCCGAAAAAAGAAAAGCAATCGAAAAAATAACGACAATTCCGGCTATACCCCATAAAAAATTCACACAATCAACTCCATTAGTTTTTCGCTTCATCTAAAAAATAGCAAAAAAACCAATACCTGTCTATATTTATTTTTCCCTATTTTTATGTTAAAACATCGGATTTTCCTCTAAATAACGATAAACATTTTCGACAAGCTCATCTGCATCTTCACCTGTCACCACTTCACCATTTACAAGAGCATAAAGTGATTCATAGCACTGTCCACAATAACCTAAACAACTATATTCAATAATATCCAAGTTAGGATTTTTTTCCAACTGTTCCAGCGCTTCTTGAGATCCGCTGGCTAAGTTGCTCATGCAAAACTCAATGATTGGCTTCATCGATGACCCTCCTTGATTACCTAGTAGCCTATCATAATCTTTTTTCCCTTCTATGTCAAAACATTCAATATCATCATTCCAAATGTGCAGCAAAATTCAGCAAAAAAGCTATCATGTATAAACAAAATACATGAAAAAAACACTTTTTTTCCATGTTATATTGTGATTTTGACACAAATTCGATATACTTTGAAATGGCATTGGCTTGTTTGTTTTGATTCGGAATGAAATTTGAAAAGGAGAATACAAATGAAACATTTAGTTCTTCTTGGCGGCGGTTATGGCGGTATGCGCATTCTTCATCATTTACTCCCTCACCAATTGCCGGATGATGTGAAGATCACGCTTGTGGATAAAAACCCTTACCATTGTTTGAAAACAGAATACTATGCTTTGGCAGCCGGAACGATTTCAGATCAACACGTCCGAGTATCATTCCCCGAACATCCCCGCTTGACTGTCCAATTTGGTGAAATAACAGGCATTGATATAGAGAAAAAACAAGTTCATTTACAAAACGGACAGATTGTAACATACGATGATCTCGTTATAGGCTTGGGCTGTGAAGATAAATATCATAATATTCCCGGAGCAAGCGAATATACATGCAGCATTCAATCCATTGATCAGGCAAGGGAAACTTACCGGCGGCTCAATAATTTAACTGCGGGGACAACGGTATGTATCGTAGGAGCAGGGCTGAGCGGCGTTGAACTTGCGAGTGAACTTCGTGAAAGCAGACCGGATTTAAAAATCAAGCTGTTTGATCGGGGTAAAGTCATCTTGTCATCATTTCCTGAACGTTTAAGCAAATATGTGCAAAATTGGTTTGAAGATCATGGTGTGGAAGTGGTAAACGGGGCAAATATTACGAAGGTGGAACCAAATTGCGTATATAACCATGATGAACCGATTGAATCCGATGTGACTGTATGGACAGCCGGAATCCAACCGAATCGCATTGTAAGGGAAATGAATGTAGAAAAGGATCGGCAAGGGCGGGTCGTTTTAACAAAATATCATCATCTTCCCCAAGATGAACATGTGTTTGTTGTCGGCGATTGCGCTAGCCTCCCGCATGCACCGAGCGCGCAGCTGGCTGAGGCTCAGGCGGAGCAAATTGTTCAAGTGCTGCTAAAAAAATGGAGAAATGAACCTCTTCCAGATGAAATGCCTCCATTTAAATTAAAAGGCGTCCTCGGTTCTTTAGGCAAAAAATCCGGATTTGGAATGCTCGGAGACCGCGCTCTCACAGGCCGTGTACCTCGCTTATTAAAATCAGGAGTCCTTTGGTTGTACAAACATCATAACGGTGCGTGACGCTCATTGACCATCATCCTCAATGAGCGTTTTACACACGTTTATATCCATGTTTTTCCATCTCTTCGCATATCCGTTTTAACTTTGGGTTCCCTTCTCCTACTACTATCCCATTGATTACCACAAGCGGATAAAAATATTCTTCCGATACTACTTTTTCGGCCATTGACTTTATTTCTTCATTTTCAGGCGGAGAAAATATATCAATATAGCGAATATCAAAAGGCTGGTTTGGATATTTTCTTTTCAATGCAGCTTCCAGCCATTCAAACGTGTCTTTTGAAGAGGGAAGCTGCACACAGCCGGGGCAAATTTGTTCAGCTCCATATACACAAATCTCAACAGGCTTTTCCATCTATTATCCCTCCTTTTTCCTTATTTATTCCATATTGGAATTGGATGAAAATATGTTACAATAAAAATCGGATACATCCGAATAGATTTTGCTCTGCATTTCGAATATAATGATGATTAAGAAAGGAGTCGATCAACATGTCAGATGTACAAATAAAAGAACAAGTACAAGAAGTTTTAGATAAACTTCGTCCGTTTTTGCTCCGCGATGGCGGCGACTGTGAGTTGGTTGATGTAGAAGACGGCATTGTAAAGCTCCGCCTATTAGGCGCCTGCGGCAGCTGTCCGAGCTCTACCATCACATTGAAAGCAGGTATTGAACGCGCTCTTTTTGAAGAAGTACCGGGTGTCGTGGAAGTGGAACAAGTATTTTAAAAAGAGAAACCGGCCTAATCTGCCGGTTTTTTTCTTTATGCAAAGCTTTCTATATGCGTAAACCAAGATTTCATTCCATCCACGTCCACTTCCAATTGTGTTACTTCACAATGAGGAAAAGCTTCCTTCAGCCTCGGACGCAAAGAATGTCTTAACCCTTTTGGTGCAAAACATAAAATGGTTGGACCGGCACCGCTTAAGGCGGTTCCATATGCTCCATTCTCTTTTCCGATTTCCCGAACCTTTTTTAATTCCGGCACTAAAGATTCCCGGTAAGGCTGGTGGAAAATATCCATGTCCATCATTTTGCCAGCCAGTTCCCAATTGTTATTCAAAAGGCTTCCGACAAGAACATTGCTGACAGCGCTGGCTTTCACTGATTGCTGGAACGGAAAACTATCGGGCAATGCTCCCCTTGAATCTTTTGTATATAGGTAATATGGGGGGATGACCGCAATAATGTCTACATCTATTTTATTCGTTTTCACATAATAAGTGCGATCTTCCGTTAAAAAGCCAATAATAAGACCTCCGACAATAGAAGCGCTGGCATTATCAGGATGTCCTTCAATCTTGCTGGCAAAATGCACTTTTTCTTCGTCACTTAAATTTAATTGAGCGATCCTGTTGCATAACTCAATTCCCGCAGCAACTGCCGCTGCACTGCTGCCAAGACCTCTTGTCATCGGAATTTCACTTGATACCTCGACATGGCACGGCGGTAGTGCCACACCGTACTGTTCCGCCAATTGGGAAGCCACTTTATAAATCAAATTATTTTGCCCTTCCGGAATGTCCGCAACTTCCTCACTGACCGGTTTGAATGTCCATTTCTCAGCCAGCTTGACGGTTAACGTTAAATAACGATTTAAAGCAAGTCCAACGGAATCAAACCCCGGTCCGAGATTGGCAGTGCTTCCCGGAACTTGAATCTTTAACATGTCACCTTCTTTCATAAATATCCATCTCCTTTGAGATGGTTCACGACCGCTTGCTTGTCATTTGGCAGAACGACCGGTTGAATAGCCGAAGCATCAATCGCCGTATTCGGGTCTTTCAAACCATTGCCTGTTAAAACGGCCACAACGGTGCTTCCTGCTTGTATTTTTCCTGATTTGACATCTTTGATGACCCCGGCGACAGAGGCGCTCGAAGCAGGTTCGGCAAAAACTCCTTCTGTCTTCGCAAGCAGCTTGTATGCTTCTAAAATTTCATCATCGGTTACCATATCAATTTTTCCGCCCGATTCTTCAGCCGCTTTTACAGCAAACTCCCAGCTGGCAGGATTTCCAATACGGATGGCTGTCGCAATGGTTTCAGGGTTTTCGATCACCCGGTTTTTCACGATAGCAGCAGCGCCTTCCGCTTCAAATCCATGCATTTTCGGAAGACCTGTCTGATGTCGCTCATGAAACTCTTTAAATCCTTTCCAATAAGCAGTAATATTTCCGGCATTTCCGACCGGAATGGCCAAGAAGTCAGGCGCTTTCCCCAGCTGTTCGCATACTTCAAACGCCGCCGTTTTTTGTCCTTCAATGCGGTACGGATTCACAGAGTTGACGAGCGTAATCGGCATTTCCTTGCAGATTTCCCGAACCATCTTCAACGCATCATCAAAATTACCCTCGATGGCTATTATTTCCGCGCCATACATGACAGCTTGGGCGAGCTTTCCAAAGGCAATTTTTCCATTCGGAATAATCACAATCGAGCGCAATCCCGCTCTGGCCGCATACGCAGCCGCCGCCGCAGAAGTATTTCCTGTGGAAGCACACATGACAGTAGTGCTTCCCTCTTCCTTCGCCTTTGCTACCGCCATGACCATTCCCCGGTCTTTAAAAGAACCGGTTGGATTGGCTCCTTCTGTCTTGACATAAAGCTTAATGTTTAACTGTTCCGAAAGTTTTTCCAAATATATGAGGGGCGTGTTGCCCTCATTTAAAGTTAGCATCGGTGTTTTATCAGTTACAGGTAAAAATTGTTTATATTTCGCAATTAATCCATCCCATTTCATAATAAGCCGTTCCCTTCTACTCGATAAGTACTTTTTACTTCTTTTACCACTTGCAAATCGCGAAGCTCCATTAAGATTTCTTCAATGTCTTTTTTCGATGCTTTATGCGTAACAATGACGATTTCTGCTAATCCATCGACATTCAAAGGCAATTGCAGGATTTTTTCAAAACTTACCCCACGGTCAGAGAAAAGAGAGGTAATTTTTGAAAATGCCCCAACTTGATCTTCAACATGAATTCTTAAAAAATATTGGGCAAAAATTTCTTCGGGCCCTTTTAGTTGTTTCTCATATTGGGGAGCTACCGCACTTCTTCCGTTTACACCAAGCCGCATATTTTTCAAAACTCCGACGAGGTCGGAAACAACAGCTGTTGCAGTCGGCAAGCTTCCTGCGCCCGGACCGTAAAACATCGTTTCCCCAACGGCCTCTCCGTACACGTAAACCGCATTATATTCGTCCTGAACGGATGCAAGCGGATGATGATCAGGCAGGAGGGCTGGCTGAACGCTTACCTCAATTTTTTCGCCGCTGCGATGGGCAATGCCAATCAATTTCATTGTATAACCAAGCCGTTGACTGTAATGAATGTCTTCCTCCGTAATGCCGGTTATTCCTTTTACGTCTACATCCTCCAGATCAACATCCATTGAAAAGCCAAGGCGGGCTAGTATCGCCATTTTCCTTGCAGCATCCAATCCTTCCACATCGGAAGTCGGATCCGCTTCAGCATAACCAAGCCGTTGCGCTTCTTTTAACACCTCTTCATAAGGTGTGCCATACTTCGACATCTTTGTCAAAATATAATTTGTTGTACCGTTCACAATGCCCATCATTTTTGTAATTCTGTCTGATGCCAAACCATCTACAAGCGTCCGCAAAATCGGAATGCCGCCCGCAACGCTTGCTTCATAAAAAAGATCGCAGCCGTTTTCCGTTGCTGTCTTGAGCAATTCGGTGCCATAGACTGCCATCAAATCTTTATTGGCTGTCACAACATGTTTTTTGCGAAATAATGCTTCGAGCAAATAATCTTTTGTTTTTTCAATCCCGCCCATCACTTCAATGACCACATCGATTTCCGGATCTTCAATTACATCTCGAACATTTGTCGTTAACAGTGCGGCATCTACATGAACCTGTCTCTTTTTATTTACATCTTTTACAAGAATTTTTTTCACCTTCACTGGGCAGCCAATCAAATGCATTAATTTATCTTGATGATCTTCAATAATTTTCACGACCCCGCTGCCAACAGTTCCCAATCCCAACAATCCAACCGAAATAGATTCCAACCAATTCATCTCCCTTTTGTATATTTATAAAAGACACTTGTCTCTTCCTGAAAGACAAAAAACTGTTTTTATAAGACATTATAAAGTTCAATTATTGATTTTACAAGGCAATTTCAGAAAAATATTGATGGAAGCGCTTCATCCATCATGAAAAGGGAAAAATGGATTGGTATTATTTTACAACTTCCGTTATCGGCTTCTCCCCGGTTAACACTCTTTTAATGTTTTCAACGCAAAGCCGGATCATTCCTTCACGCGTTTCTTTACTGGCACTTCCAATATGAGGCAAAGCCACCACTTGTTTAAATTTCAATAACGGATGATCCGGTCCAATCGGCTCCTCTTGAAATACATCCAGCCCGCAGCCAGCGATTTCTCCGTTTTCCAAAGCTTTATATAAAGCATGTTCATCAACCGTCGCCCCTCTGCCGACATTTACAAAAATACCGGTCTTCTTCATTTTTTTGAATGCCTGCTCATTAAATAAATTCCTTGTTTCGTCTGTTAAAGGTGCAACATTGACAACAAAATCAGCTTTTTCAAGAAGTTCGGGAAATGGACAATATATAGCACCAAGCTCCTTTTCCAATTGCGGTTTTTTTCTGCGGCTATAATATAAAACGTCCATTTCAAAACCTTTCGCCCGTCTTGCGATGGCTGAACCTATTTTTCCCATGCCTACGATGCCGATCGTTTTATGATGGATATCGCTCCCTGCCAACAAAAACGGCGACCATCCGCTCCATTCCCCTTTTTTTACAAATTCTGCCGCTTCGACAATTCTTCGTGCCGTCGCCATAAGCAGGGCAAATGCTAAATCAGCCGTCGTATCAGTCAATACATCCGGCGTGTTTGTCACTGTCACGCCGAAATTTTTTGCTGCTTCTAAATCAATATTGTCATAGCCGACCGCCAAATTGGCCACAACTTTTAATCGCTTCGCCGCCTGGAACAGCTCGCCGTTTACTTGATCGGAAAGCGTCGTAAAAAGGGCAACCGCCTCCTGCGCTTTATCAAGCAGCATCGATCTTGGACAGGGGGAATCTTCCTTCCACATTTCCACAGTGCCGATCGAATAAAGAGGCTCCAATAATTCATGCGGCAAATTTCTTGTGACAAAGATCGTTGGACTCATGTGCGGAAACACTCCTCCTTTTTTTATCTCCATCATACCATATTGAAAAGAAAAAACGCCTTTACCACCATGAAATTTTTGGGATGGTCAGCAGTTTTTTCCCTCTAAATATTTGCGTTTTCGCTTCAGCCTATATTATAATGCGGTCACCATTCAATAAATCATTGATCCAATTTACTGAACCTTCCTTTATTTTTCATTCCAAAAAACTCCAGCTGATTTAGCCGCCTTCCCCACATATGCTTCCATTTTCCGATTTTCTTTATTTCCACAGCCTTATAAGGGGAACATTCTTCCTTTTTCGTGAAAACGAGCCAACTCTTGACCTCCGCGACACTCTTTTCTCCTTTAGAAAGAAACATAGCAAAAGTGCTTCCAGCATGTTTAAATGTAAGTCTGCCCTCCATCGTTAAGGAAAAACGGCTGTATTCATCAATCCTATCCATGAATAGATTGCTTAATTGATACATTTCATTAAATTAAACGAACAATGAAACAAATGTCTCTCCCTGTTTAAAATGCCTTCCATCTACCAAAAGAAAGCGGCTCCTGAAGCACTTTAAATCGGCAGCAGTTTTCCAAAGCCTCTTCATCGCAAGTTCCCTCCCCTAAGGTTTTTAAAACATGACAATATAATAAATGAATTTTTGCCGAAAACTATAACATGTTAACCATTTATTGCGTATACAATATTAAAAAGATAGGGTGAAAATGATGGAACATGTAAACCAAACGGCTAGAGAATGGCTTAAAGAAAGAGGAGTAAAACCTGAAGATATTGCAGACCTGGTTTATTATTTGCAAAGCCAATATTATCCAAACTTATCCAAGGAGGAAGCACTCAAAAATGTGGAAAGAGTTCTTGAAAAAAGAGAAGTGCAAAATGCAATTTTAACCGGCATTCAATTGGATGTTCTGGCCGAACAGGGATTACTAAAGGAACCGCTTCAAACAATGATCCGCACAGACGAAAGTCTTTACGGCATCGATGAAATTCTTGCATTTTCCATCGTGAATATTTATGGTTCAATTGGATTTACCAATTACGGTTACATCGATAAACAAAAACCGGGCATTCTTTCATTTTTAAACGATAAAAGCACCGGAATGTGTCACACGTTTTTAGATGATATCGTCGGAGCGATTGCAGCAGCAGCATCGAGCAGATTCGCCCATCGGTCTGCTGGCTCGGAACAATAATTTTTTTCTTGTTTCTGATGAAAAAGCTGTTTTTTGTTGATAAAATGGTTGGCTGCCCATAGGTCTTGAACCTGATGGGCAGTCTGTTGATCAGTTATACAATCCATTCGCTGAGGGAATGAACGGTATATGTCGGCTGGACAACTTTATCTTTTAAATGCTCTTTTTTTGTTACGCCAGTATGGACAAGAAGGGTATCAAGCCCGCTGTTGATGCCTGCCATAATATCTGTATCATAGTTATCGCCGACAAGCAAAGTTTCCTCTTTTTTCTTATTTAACAAATGTAAAGCTTGTTCCACAATGATCGTTTGTGGTTTTCCGATAAAAATCGGCTTGATTCCAGTTGAAACCGTAATCACCGATGTCAATGAACCGTTTCCGGGAAGCAGCCCCCTCTCTGTTGGGATGGCGGCATCCGCATTTGTTGAAATAAATGTTGCCCCTTCACGAACAGCAAGACAAGCTTTGGCGAGCTTTTCATAATTAATTCTCCGATCAATGCCGATGACGACAAAATCCGGATTTTTCTCCACAAAGCGAAACCCTTTCTCCTTTAAAGCCTCCTGAAGCCCCTCTTCACCGATGACATAAACAGAAGCGTCCGGTTTTTTCTTGAAAATAAAATTGGCAGTCGCAAGACTGGATGTAAACACTTGCTCTTCTTCTGCGGGAATATCAAAATTTCTTAATTTTTCGGCAACCTGTTTTGGCGTTTTGGCTGAGTTGTTTGTCAAATATAAAAAAGGGATGCCTTTATCTTTCAGCCTTTTGACAAACCCTTCAGCTTCTATAATTTTCTCTGCACCTTTGTACATCGTGCCATCCAGATCAATAAGATAGCCATTATATTTTTTCACACCCTTTTCACTCCTTGAATGATTTGCAAACGCTTTTTCAACAGGCTTAATGTTTAAAAGCGTTGACAGGCCCAAGTTCATCTTCCAAATAAGAACGAACCCGCTGCACAAAGTGTTTCAATACCGGCAAATATGTTTTGATCGTTTCCTCCAGCTCCGGATGGCGGATGTCCAAATAATTTTGCACAAGTATTTTGCGGAATGATATCAACCGTTTTAACCCCTCTGCTTCCGCTTTTCCTACAACGGATTCATCAGTCAAAATATCTATGATGTCTTCATAGCTCCCCGGATCTCTCATAATAAACCCATCAATTATCCCGTTTCCGATGTCCAAAACCGTTTCGATCATCATTTGGGCAATCCGTTCGAGCGCTTTTTGTTCCACTTCCGTTTCCCATGTTTGCTGGTTTTCAAAAATGTTTGCAAGCTTTTCTAAATAATCAATCGTCGCTTCAATCTTTTCCCTGTCTACAAAATACATATTGATTCCTTCCTTTTTATGAAGTTATGATCCGTTTTTATTTTAACATAGAATAAATCTTGCATTATCTTCTTTTCTGCACCTTGTGCTACAATGGCAATTAGGACGAAATGGAGGGAATAAAATGAGCGAACGCTTTTATTTGTATGATGAGTTGGTTGAAACAAAAACGAGGTTTGTCAGTTTTATGGGCAAAAACCAACGCTTTGACTTGGCGATCATTCAATCGGATCGTTATTACGGCAAACATCTCGTATTAAACTTGCAAAGCAATCGTTATGCCATTATTGGAGAAGACGATTTAAAAGAACCCGGTTATTTGGAAGAAATTTTTCAATTGAATGAAGAAGACGGTGATGAACTCAGGGAATTTTTACATGAAATCGTCTAAAAACAGTACGCTCCGTTTCATGCAGTTCAAATACGGGAAAACCGCACGGAGGCCAAATATTGGGACGGCTCCTGAGCCGCCCCAAGTTTTCTTTTATTTTTTTATTTTCTTCAGCACAAAATATGCGCATCCGAAATTGCAATACTCATAAAGATATTCATCCAATGTGCTGATCTTCGTGTCATGGGTGGCTCTTTGATTTTGGTCGTCATAAAAACCTCTTAACCGCAACTGATTATACCCCCAATCGCCGACGATATAATCATATTTATTTAAAATCTCGCTGTATCTCGATTTAAACGCTTCTTCATTAAAGCCGTTTTTAAATTCTTTTACCAATTCAAACGTCTGATTATAAATGGTAATCATCAAATCAATTCCCACCTTATTTGCTTCAATATATTTTTTATCTTAATCCAATCGCCATTCTCCATCAATTGCCTAACAACATTTTTTTGAAAACGGCCATCCTAATGTAGGAGGAGGTGTTGGAAATGAGAATTCTTCAATTGATTCCGATTATGGCAATATCATTGGCGGTAAGCGGCTGTCAATATGATGAAAACCGGGAAGGAATTTATAAAGAAAACGGCAACACGCTGAATGTAACCGATACAAATGAGTTAAACAACGGCAATGATAACAAGGAAAGCTTCGGATATGTCCGCCATCAAAAAAGCCCGACTGCAGGAACAGAAAAAACGATTTTAACCACTCCCGCCATAAATCGTGAGAAAACTGCGGATATCATCAGCAGGCTTGCCGTACAGCTTCCGAATGTCAATGATGCGGCAACACTTGTGACAGATGAAGAAGTATTGGTTGTTTATGATGCGGATTCCAATGATCGCTTTGAAACAGCAGACCAAGTAAAAAGAACGGCAGCGTCTGTTGTGCCAAGATATTTCCATATTTATGTATCAGATAATCCAAATCTGATCAATGAAATCGAGACATACAGCACATTAGATGGCGACTCGGCAAACATTGACCGAAACATCGATCAAATAATTCAAAGAATGAGAAAATCTCCGCAAGGAAGAAAATTAAGCAATAGTGAAAATGAAAATGGCGAAGAATACGGAGAAAGGAACACAATGCCGAATCAGAAGAACCGATAAACAAAAGGAGGAAAATCTACGACAGATTTTTTTACTCCAAAAGAAATTAACTTTCAAGGGTCCTGTTGACTTGAAATCTCAAACTTTCTTATAGGTGAAGCAAAGCCGCCAAGAACTGATCTTGACGACTTTGCTTTATGCTTTTGCCTGCCGCTGTTTAGCTGCTTCATTTACTTGTTCATCCGCATGGTAGGAGGAACGAACTAAAGGACCTGCTTCACAGTGGCTAAATCCTTTGGAAAGAGCAATTTCTTTCAACTCGGCAAATTCATCCGGATGATAATATTTTTGGACTTTTAAATGTTTTTTTGTCGGCTGTAAATATTGGCCGATTGTCATAATATCGACGTGATTGGCGCGGAGATCGTCCATTGCTTCAATTATTTCTTCTTTTGTTTCCCCGAGTCCAATCATGATGCTGGATTTTGTTGGAATGTCGGGATTGATTTCTTTTGCGCGGCGCAAAAATTCCAAAGAACGTTCATATGTTGCCCGCGCCCGAACTCTTGGAGTTAATCTCCGAACGGTTTCAATATTGTGGTTCAAAATATCCGGTTTGGCATCCATTAATGTTTTTAAGTTTTCATATACCCCGCCCATATCGGAAGGGAGAACTTCAATCGTTGTAAACGGGTTTTTTCGTCTGACCGCTCGAACCGTTTCAGCAAATACTGCGGCGCCTCCATCTTTTAAATCATCCCGGGCAACGGCAGTAATAACAACATGTTTTAAATTCATCAAGCGGACGGATTCGGCGACGCGTTCCGGCTCCTGCCAATCAAGTTCAGTCGGAAGTCCAGTTTTTACCGCACAAAATCGGCATGCACGTGTACAAACACTGCCTAAAATCATGAAGGTCGCCGTTCTCCTTACAGCCCAACATTCATGAATATTCGGGCATTTTGCCTCTTCACAAACAGTATGGAGCCTTTGTTCACGCATCAGTTTTTTTAGGCCTGTATAATTTTCATTTGTATTTAATTTTATTTTCAGCCATTCGGGCTTCCGTAAATATTCTTCTTTTTTTGCCATCTTTATCATCTCCACTATGTAAAAGTCATAAATTGAACCACTCACTATAGTCAATGTAACATATGAATTTATGTAGGACAAGAAAAAGGGTTAACTAATTCCCTCTATTTTCCAATTATTGAAACACCTCTTTTTCCCTACAATATACTTGAAAATACAGAAAGGAGTTCGGCAATCAAGTGGTTGGAAAACGAATCGTCTTAGTGGCCTTGTTTTTCTTTTCGATGACGCTGCCTATTGAAGCGGCCGATAGAGAAAATGAGCAACAAGAAAACATTCAGCGAATGAGTTTATATAAAAAAGTAGAAGCGATCACCCATATCCCTTGGTATGTTTTAGCTGCCAGCGATCAATATGAGCGCAATATCAGAAAAATCAGAAATGATCTTCCAAAGCCAAAAGGAGTCATTAGTATTTACATCCCTCCTGAGAAATGGGCAGGATCTACCAATCCGAATTTAGAAGATGTAAATCCGGTTAGCATCCAGCTTTTCGGTGGCATTGGAATGGACGGAAACGGAGACGGCAAGGCTGATTTCAATAATGATGAAGATATTTTATACAGTTTTGCCTATTTTTTGTCCAAATATGGGGTTGACTTAGAAAACATAAAAATAGGTTTATGGTCTTATTATCGACGCGACAAAACGGTTGGGATTATTTTAGGCCATATGAAGCTGTTCAAACATTACGGACATCTCCAATTAAATGAACATGCGTTCCCTCTTCCCGTTCACTCAGACTATAGCTACAAAAACACATGGGGAGATGCACGAGGATGGGGCGGAAGGAGAATTCATGAAGGGACAGATATATTCGCCCATTACGGCGTTCCGGTTCGTTCCACTTGCTACGGCATTGTCGAAATGAAAGGCTGGAACCGTTATGGAGGCTGGCGGATCGGTATTCGCGACATCAACAATACGTATCATTATTTCGGCCATTTAAATGGTTTTGCCAAAAACATTGATATCGGACAGATTGTTGAACCAGGCCAAATAATCGGATCGGTAGGAAGCAGCGGATACGGTCCCCCCGGGACATCCGGCAAATTTCCGCCGCACTTGCATTACGGTATGTATAAAGACAACGGCAGAACCGAATGGTCATTTGACCCGTTTCCTCATTTGAAGCTTTGGGAACGGCAAGAATGGCAAAAACGAAAAAAATCATGAAATTGCCTTATCCATATGCAATTATTAAATTGAAGAAAAACGGGCGTAGCCATCTGCGCCCGGTTCTTTTCCTTTTAGCAATTATATCTCTACAAAAATTCACCATTTCCTCTTTTTTTCAACTTTTTTGCTTCCGCTGTTCCTGTTTCCAACGAACCTCCCAAGCAGCTATCCTGCTGTCCCTTGCATTGATAACACGCAAATTATTTTTCCATTATTTAACAACCCGCATATCAATATATCCTTAACTGCTATAATGCTAACACAATGTTGCAGTAATGGCTGTAAACGGATGATGCCTATTTTAAACTGCAGCAGGGAAAATCATAAAAAAACATTTTCACATTAGCATTGCATAAATATAGTTAGAATTTTCTGTTAATTATTTTTTGTGAATTTGTGCCAAAAAGACAAAGCCTAAAGAAAGGTGGCACTGTCCATTTGGTAAATATATACAGTTATACCAGAGCGACAACGACAAAAGGGAGATTATGGACTGGCTCGCCCATCAAATTTTCGCAACCAAACATAAGCTGGTT
>NZ_JBVVUU010000047.1:0-16497 GCF_056032925.1 Aeribacillus sp. JST-2 | reverse complement strand
ACCTTTAGACCCAGTTTATTACATGTACCAATACTGGGTTTCTTCAGTATTGCCTTTTTTCGGATCATCGGACAAGGGAATTTCCAATTTCTATGATTTTTCACCTTGACATATTACCGCAGGACTTTTTAGGCGTTGAAATGGAAAATGGGACAATCGCTTGTCCCATGCCGATCGATCTATTGTCAAAATCATTTTACTGTAAATAAACCGGAAAATCCAATGGCGGCGAAAATTTGTTCTGCAAAAGCTATTCAAGATTTACTTTGCCTATGACATCTTTTAGGCGGACAAAACCGAAATGGCGGCTGTCCCTGCTGATCAATCGATTATCTCCAATGACGAATAGACAGCCATCCGGAACTCTTTCTTTTCCGGTGATTTCCTTTAATGTAAAATCACCGGTGATCGCATTTCCAAACTCCCTCTTTTTATTGGTTTTTAAAAAGGGTTCTGGAAAGAATTTGCCATTTACATAAAGTTTGTCATTTTTATATTCTATCTTTTCCCCCGGAAGACCGATGACTCTTTTGACGAGAACTTCTTCTTCCTCAGGAATATGAAACACGATAATATCGAACCGTTTTACATTCTCAAACCGATACGACCATTTATTAATGTAAAAATGATGCCCTTCTTTTAATGTTGGCTGCATGGATGCCCCATCGACGGTATATTCGGCCAAAACGATATTTTTGATAAAAAAGGTCGATACTATTGACGTTGTGATGATTCCGGCAACGACCATTTTTTTATTCATTGTTCTTCACCTACTTTTTGTCATTTCGTTTGATTAACGAGACATTCAGGCGTTGTTCAATTTTTTTGCCGATAAACCATAACAAGGCCATCACAACGCAGACAATGGTTAACCGAATAGGCTCCTCCACCAGCGCCCGCAAATCATACCCGGAAAAGCTCAGCATAAAGATCATCACAAGTTTCCCGGATAAAACAGCAAGGGCAAACTGCCAAGTATTGATTTTGGAAAGCCCCGCCACTACGTTTACAAGCGCTGATGGGGTAAACGGGAAACAAAGCAATAAAAACAAAGGCGCAAATCCATGCCGTTCGACCCAGTTCATCATTCTTTTCACCTTATCATGCCTGCTTAAAAAACGCAAAAAACGCTTTCTGCCAAACCTTCTGATAATGAAAAAAACAAGCAACGACCCTGCTGATGAACCAACCCAAGAATACAAAAAACCGAGCCACAAGCCGAATGAATTGGCATTGGCAATAACAAAAAGCATGAGCGGCAAAAACGGCAAAAACGACTCAAGGAGCGGCAGCAAAATGCCGGGAAGCGGTCCAAGCGCCTGATATTTATGAAATAGATGTTCAATATCTTCTATTGTAATCGAATCTAAATAAGCTATGATGTCCATTTTTTGTCTCCCTCAACTTACTGCGTCTCCTTTTATTTTACACCTTTTAGACAAAAGTTGAAAATTGGGAGAAACATTTCATTGTCAATTTGTTGTAATCATTTATAATAAATATAGAACATATGTTCTAAAGAGAGGGTTTTGAAAATGTCAAAAATACCGAATGACATTCGCGACTTGATTGAACAAGCGATTTATTTGCCGATGACTGCCGCCGTACTGAACAAAGATATGGCGGTGGTGGAAAAAAGCCCTTTCAAGTTGAAAGAGCCTTATATTCATTTAATCGAGCAGGCCTTAAAACTTGTGCAAAAAGATTTGGCAGACGTTCGCCGACAATTGCGGAGGCAAAAAATTAAAGTTTTAAAAGTCCAGCAGGACGATGCATTCACCATGTATGCTTTCTATTACAACGGATACGAAGAGCACCATAGTTATTTCAATCCGAGAATCCGAAACAAAGTGAATGAACTGTTGGAGCATTATTTGTTTAAAACAGAAAAAACTCAAATCCACCACTAAAAAGCACGTAAGCGGCTGATCTTCTTACGTGCTGAAAGAAAATATTACAAACTATCTTTTCGTAATTCTCTGACGAGCTGTTCATAAATATATGCCTGCTGGTCATTTGAAAAAAGGATCGCACTCATGCGGCGCTGCTCATATTCAACTCTCGAAGAAATAATCGTCCGCAAATGAGCGGTTTTAAAAAATTGGAAAGCAAATGAAGAATAGGAAATATCCATGACCATTTTTTGGCCATTATGAAAAATCACTTCCGTACAATTCGATTCAGCTTTGAGAAAACGGGAAATGTGAGCGTGAGAGAGCCATGCGCATTCATGCCTGATCGGAGAATGGGTAGGAAAAAAATAAAGTGAGTTAGCAGGGTCAACAACGATCGGAACTTTTTTGTTCATGCCGAGCAATTTTTTCGATCCTTCCACCCTCCCTTTAAAACTCGATCCATAATAGTGGCAGCTTTGATCTACGACATGATAGGGTCGGATAGGAACGATGCGCTCTCCGGATATTTCTAAAATTTTGGAGTACAGCTGATTTTCCTCCTTTACCGGCAAAACAGCCATCGTATCGCCGTTGATGACAAAATTTTTTGCTTCATGCGATTTGATCGACATAACGTTCTTCCCTCCTAAAATTATGTAATATTGGGACAATTATCCCTGATTCAAATGTACCATTAAACACCAAAAATTTCTACATTTTTTCAAAAAAATCGATATTTTTTTAATATTCAGTTTCAATTGCTACCTCAAAAGGCTTATAATAGAATTTTTCAAAAATTATAAATAATTAGTTGATTTTTTTCCCGGAAATCCATATAATATAAAAAAGGCATCAGGGGTGATGGGTTATGGAAAACCGGAAATCATATTCCGAAATAATGAAAACCCGATCTGTAAAGACAAAAGCGGAAGATTATATGCTCGATGTCTACATCAGAATGATTTTCGATGAAGCATGGTTTAATCATCGGAAGAAAATGTTGGAGGAGAAAATAAACGAGGCGCTGGACAAAAAAGATAGAGAAGCATTTATGGTGTTATCCAAAGAATATGGCAAATGGGTGCGTTAAACGATAAAAAAAGCCAATCCCGGAAGGATTGGCTCAATCTATGTGAAGGTAATGATTGAATGGCCGGTCACGTTATGCTGTCGTAAATTGTTCAGCTTCCGTAGACCCTTTTAAAGCGGTCGTAGAAGAAGTTCCTCCAGTGATAACTTGGGCAACCTCATCAAAATAACCCGTTCCTACTTCCCTCTGATGCCGCGTGGCTGTATAACCATACTGCTCACTTTCAAATTCGGCTTGCTGAAGTTCGGAGTAAGCTGCCATCCCTTGTTCCTTATACTTGCGGGCGAGTTCAAACATGCTGAAATTCAATGCATGGAATCCAGCTAAAGTGACAAATTGGAATTTGTAACCAAAAGAAGCAATTTCCTTTTGAAAACGTGCGATCGATTCATCGTCAAGTTTTTTCTTCCAGTTAAAGGAAGGAGAACAGTTATATGCCAATAATTTGCCGGGATATTTTTCATGAATGGCTTCAGCAAACTTCCGTGCTTCTTCCAAATTCGGTTCAGACGTTTCACACCAAATCATATCGGCGTATGGCGCATATGCCAAGCCTCTGGCGATCGCCTGATCAAGCCCTGCGCGAGTACGGAAAAATCCTTCCTGCGTCCGTTCCCCGGTTATAAACTCTTTATCCCTGTCATCGATATCGCTTGTGATCAGATCGGCGGCATTGGCGTCCGTGCGGGCGATGATAACAGTCGGAACATTCATCACATCAGCTGCCAGCCGTGCAGCAATCAAATTGCGAATAGCTGTTTGCGTCGGGAGCAAAACCTTTCCGCCCAAGTGGCCGCATTTTTTTTCGGAAGACAACTGATCCTCAAAATGAACGGCAGCAGCCCCCGCCTCAATCATTGCTTTCATTAATTCAAAAACGTTCAATTGACCCCCAAATCCAGCTTCAGCATCCGCAACAATCGGAACGAACCAATCGATGGAATGATCCCCTTCCATGTGATGAATTTGATCTGCTCGCTGCAAAGCTTGATTAATCCGTTTGACTACATGAGGCACGCTGTTAGAAGGATACAGACTTTGGTCCGGATACATCTGACCCGAAAGATTGGCATCAGCCGCTACTTGCCAGCCGCTTAAATAAATTGCCTTTAATCCTGCCTTTACCTGTTGGACTGCTTGATTGCCTGTCAATGCCCCAAGAGCATTCACATATTCCTCGGTTTGCATCAACTTCCAAAATTTCTCCGCTCCTCTTTTGGCAAGCGTATATTCAATTTCAATGGAACCTCTCAGTTTCAAAACATCCTCTGCTGAATAGGGGCGGCGAATTCCTTTCCAGCGTTCATCTTTTTCCCAGCTTTCCTGCAATTGTCTTGCTTTCTCGTTTATTGTTGTCATTCTTCCCTCTCCCCTTTTTCGATCGTTTGTCAAACAAAAACATCATTTTCCACACGAACAAATGGAAAAAACGTTCGTGTCATAACATATTTTTGATACTGCTTTATGAAAGATCTTTGTTCTCAACTATGCGCTCTTTCATTTAACTGCTTCTTGCCGGAAATGCCAAAAGACGGGATCATCATTTCGGGCAAAAAGCTTTTTCGCATTCATTCAAACATCTTGCATAGTGGACTTTTTTGCCAAACTGTCCTTTCATTTTTCAAACTAGTCCCTTTTTCATGAAGCTGGCTTCCATGACGCCTTTGGCTGGTATCGACAACCGTTCCAATGGATCGGAGCCGCAGCCTTCCTCAAGATTCCATGTTTTTCACCTGCCTTTGTTATAAAACAATTTTAAAATTTACAATATTAATATATAACAGATTAAGGGTAATTGGAAGATTTTTTTGAAAATTCACTGTTTTTGATTTCTTATCACCTTTGATAAGCTTTGGTTAACGATTTCCTAAGCTACTTGGCAAAAAAAGGGGATTTCTCCTCAAAAAAACACGCGCTAAACAAGGTTCGTTCAGCGCGTGTTAGCAGAAAAAACGATATAGATTACATCCAAAGTTCATCCCATTATTGAAAAAACGGCTCCCCCGCTTTTCGGTAATCCTCCAGCACAAGAATTCCTTTTTCTTTCGGTGCATTCGGCAAGTTTAGTTCTTTTGCCGAGCAGATCATGCCGCTTGAGGCGACGCCTCTAAGCTCTGCGTCTTTGATAATCATTCCGCTGGGCATTACCGCTCCCACTTTGGCAACGACCACTTTTTGGCCGGCGGCAACATTCGGTGCACCGCAAACAATTTGCAGCACTTCATCACCGACATCCACTTTGCAAATGCTAAGCTTGTCGGCGTTTGGATGCTTCTTTTTTTCCAGCACATGTCCGACAACAAATTTCGGCGATAAATCTGCTTCTATTTGTTCATTAAAGCCATTTTTCACAATGATTTGATTGATCTTTTCCAAAAGCTCTTCCGTCAACTTCACTTCACCGCGGCCTGCAAATGGATGATAGCTGGAAGCATTGAAAATATTAAAACCGGCTGTTTTTCCTGTCTCTTGATGATAAATTCTTGCGACATCGCCTTTCCGTTCAAATTGCTTTTGATCGTAAGAAACGTCATGCAACCGTATAAGAAGCACGTCGCCTACTCCCTCATTGTTGTAAAAAACATTCATGATGAATCCCCTTTCTTCCGATTTTTTGCCAAAATAAAAATCGGTTCCAGCTTTTTATTTTCATAAAGGAAAGACAAAGCGGTAATCGGCACCCGCCCATTCGTGAAAAAACTCATCGTCAGCTGAGCCAGCACATCATACCCCGTTTCATTGCGGATATCTCCGATAATGAGGACATCTTGATGCGGAACGCTGATGGTCATGTCTCCCTGAACTTTTTGTTCATACTCTCTTAAAAGGGAATCATTCAATATTCTGCTGGCGTCATACCCGTCATTTGTGTTAAAAAAGTAAAAAACATTTCCCGCCACTTTATCTTCTTTTGCCTTTATTGGCAATGAACGCAAGTTAAAGCAAGCAATCTCCCTGATGCGCGAATGGGTCCAATTTTCTTTTTCCATCATTTTTTCGTCGATTAACCGATATGTTTTACCAAGATCAAGCGCATAATAAATGCGTGTTTCGGCAGTATGGTCGTCATAAAGAAGCGGAACGCCGTTTGATTCAGTAGGAAATGAAGCGGAACGGATAACAGGATATATATTTTTTTCTTTTCCGCTTAATCTTCCGTTTTTTTTCATCGCTGAGAATGATTCGGTAATATAATAAACAAATTCATCTACGGCACTTTCCTTCTCTTCATTCCATTTGGCGATCAAACCCGGCAGGGAGACCGTCAGTCCGTTATCCAGTTCTGGATCTTCAATTCTTAATGTATCTTTTTTACGATCAAACGTATATTGAAATGGATACTGCTTTAATTTTTCCTTCAACAGTTCAACCATCTGTTCAGATTTCATGAAGGTTTTTCATTCCCTTCCGCCGTTAAACATGTAATCCATCCAAAAACTGCTGGATTTCTTCTTTTGTTTTTCGGTCTTTGCTTACAAAACGTCCGATTTCCTTCCCCTCGTCCCATACAATAAAACTTGGAATTCCAAAAACGTTTAATTCACCGCACAAATCAATAAATTCGTCGCGATCGACAGAATAAAAAGTGAAATCGGCATTTTCTTTTTCCAGTTCTGGAAGAGCAGGTTCAATAGAACGGCAGTCTGGGCACCAATCTGCCGAAAACATGAAAACTGCTTTTTTTCCTTTTGTTTTTTCCCAAAATTGTTCTACAGATTCAATTTTTTTCATGGCTTGCTGGTCTCCTTCATCGTTTTTATAGGAATCTTAACAAACTTCAAGGGAAAAAGCCAGAAACTAGCCCGGATGATGCATGGAAGCAAATTCATTCATTTTTCTATGATACAAATATTGTCCGACTAAAAGCTTTGTCAAATGGACAAACATTCCTTTCCGATCGACTAACCCGTTCGTAAAAATGCCGATTGCCCCTTCATTTTGTCTGACATTTCGCTTTTTAGCATATTGATCCATTACTTCGCCAAGCTCCAGTCCTTGCTGCAGCGGCTTTAAAAATTCATCGGGGAGGCGGATTCGCGCCCCGCCTGCGACATATTCATTCCCATCCTGATCAACTAAAGCTCCCCAATTGCACAAAAACAATCCGTTGGCGGTAACATCAACGCCCCCTTCAAGTCCAAAAGCCATATCCGCTTTTTCTTTATTCAATGCATTTTTTGCCCTGTTTACGGCTCCTTTCAACGTTTCATCATCAGAAAACGGCTGAGCGGAAACACCTGACGGCACATCTTTGGCGATCCATTCAATTTCCTTGAATGGTAAAAAAGAAAAGGCTTCTTTTACCGCTTCAATTTTGACAGGATTTTTGGATCCGATCGCAACTTTCAATTTTCGTTCCTCCATTGCACTGGTTTTTTCATGCATTTTGCTTCAGTTGATCAACTGTTGATCGGTCGCATGCTTTGACAAGCTTGATCAGCAGTTCTTTAGCCGCTGCATAGTCATCAACATGGATGATGGACGCATGTGTGTGAATATATCTGGAACAGATGCCAATCACAGCTGAAGGAACGCCGTTGTTTGCAATATGCACCCGTCCAGCATCCGTCCCACCTTGGGAAACAAAATATTGATAAGGAATGTGATTCGTCTCGGCTGTATCCAGAACAAATTCTCTCATTCCCCGATGAGTCACCATCGATCGATCGAAAATTCTCAATAAAACACCTTTTCCAAGCTGGCCAAATTCATTTTTGTCTCCACTCATATCGTTCGCAGGGCTAGCATCCAAAGCAAAAAAGATTTCAGGCTGAATCATGTTCGCTGCCGTTTGCGCTCCTCTTAGCCCCACTTCTTCTTGGACAGTTGCACCGGAATACAAAATGTTGGGGAGGCTTTCACCTTTCATCTCTTTGAGCAACTCGATGGCTAGTCCGCAGCCGTATCGGTTATCCCAAGCTTTCGCTAAAATTTTCTTGGAGTTGGCCATCGGTGTAAACGGGCAGATTGGCACAATGGACTGGCCGGGTTTAATTCCGATCGCTTTCGCATCTTCCCTGCTATCAGCCCCTATGTCAATGAGCATGTTTTGGATTTCCATCGGTTTTTTCCTTTTTTCCTCATCCAACAAATGAGGCGGAATGGAGGAAATCACCCCGACAACAGGATCCGAATCGGTTATGATTTGCACCCGCTGGGCAAGCAATACTTGACTCCACCAGCCACCAAGCGGCTGAAAGCGGATCATCCCGTTATCTGTAATAGAAGTAACCATAAAACCAACTTCATCCATATGGCCTGCCACCATCACAACGGGTCCGTCCACGTTTCCCCGTTTAACGCCAAAAATACTTCCTAATTTATCTTGAATCACTTCATCCCATACTTTTCCAATTCTTTCCTCATAAAACAGCGAACGGCATGTTCATTTCCGGGTGCACCCGGCAGTTCGGTCAAAGTCCGAAACAATTCCAACGTCTCTTTTTCCATCACAATGTCCCCTTTATCATGAATGTATCAAAATGACATCAAGGTATGTATACGATTATTTTAACATCTTTTGCAAAAAATCTCCCGTCAGGTTTCAAGATGGAAATAAGGCAAAACAAACCATAATGCGTTATACTTAAAATAAACTTTTTTTCTCGATTATTTTACTACTCGTTTAATGGAACGGAGGGAAATCTTTGTGAAATGGAAAAATCTCCTTATTGCTTTCGGCGCCGGAATATTGGCAGGCTATTTTCTGCAAAACAATGTTAAACGCCACATGCTTCCGTCTGAAAAGGCGCTCTCATTGGTAAAAAAGGCGTTTAAAGAAAAAGGAACAATCAACGGTTCTTGGATTTACACAGTTCCTCAAGACTATGAAAAAAACGGGATAGCGTATAAAGTCTATCAAGCAGGGATAAATCTTGTAAACAACGATATACAGGAGCAATTTGAAGTGATTGTTGATTCAACGACCGGAACTATTTTAGATGTGATGAAAGCGTAAAGATTTTTTAAGTTTTTCTTCTTGGGGGGAGGAAGAAAAATGGGGATCGTGAATAAAGGTGTGACGGTTTTGCATTTTGATGACACCTATCAAACGCAGAGGAAGCTGATGTCCATTCCTCATGACGATATTCATTTGTCAAATTTGAAGGGAACGCGTCTTTTTTGTGACAGCCATTCTTTAAAAATTATTGAAAAAAAGCTTTCATACCGAAAACAAAAAGGAATTACCTTGATCGGCAGCGGGGATTTTCACTATGTAACCTATTTATTGCTCAAAGAAATAAAACACCCTTTTGCTTTGATTTTATTTGATCACCATACAGATCTTGACGATAAAGCAGTTCAAGAAAACATGCCCATTTCCTGCGGTTCGTGGGTTTCTTTTGCATTAAAAGACATCCCATATTTATCTAAAGCCATTTTAATCGGACCCAAAAGCTGCACAGCAGTGAATGCAGCCAACAAAACGTTGCATATTATTCCATATGAGCCTGAAAACCATCAAGTGATTGTACGGCTTTTGGCCAACATGAAAAATGAACCCGTTTACATCAGCATTGACAAAGATGTTTTAAAAAGAGAAGAAGCGATAACGAATTGGGATCAAGGGGTAATGACCGTAGCCGCATTGTTTTTTTACTTGAGGATCATCAGAAAGGAAACAAAAGTAATCGGCCTTGATATTTGCGGAGAAGCACCGAAAAAAATGGTATCCTTTTCCACGCTGGACAACAGGGGTATTTCCCGCAACGAAAAAATCAATTTAAAAATTTTAAAAGCTTTTGTGAACGAACACAGCCTGCACGAGACAAAGCATTTCGCATAAAATCTTTTTCCTTGCCGTATCAATAACTACCCCGATTTCTCATAAGCATCAACATATGCCTTTTCCCAAAAATGAACCCACCCCGATTCAACAACGGGATGGGTTAACGAAATTGGACTTCAGCGCGATAAATTTTATGCCCTTTTTTAGAAAACTTTTCTTCATACTCGGTCATAATATTGCCTTCAAAGCCGCTGTTATGCAAGTCAAGGCTGACGCTCTTTAAAAGCAGACCAAACTCTGAAAAGCTCACGAGCGAGAATTCAAACAACCCTTGGTTGTCCGTTTTGAAATGAAGTTCTCCTCCATTTGCCAAAATGCGTTCAAACACGGTTAAAAATACAGGATGGGTTAAACGGCGCTTGCCATGCCGTTTTTTCGGCCAAGGATCAGAAAAGTTTAAATAAATGCGCTCAACCTCACCTTTGTCAAATATATCCGTCAACTCGCTCGCATTGACATTGATGAGTTTTACATTCGAAAGTCCCTCTTCCTTTATTTTTTTTAAAGCGGAGACGATGACGCTTTGCTGCCGTTCAATTCCAATATAGTTGATGTGGGGGTGCCGTTTTGCCATTTCAACAATAAACTTGCCTTTACCGGTACCAACTTCAATATGGATAGGCTGTTCGTTGTCAAAAAGTCTTTTCCATTTCCCTTTCCATTCGTTTGGCCGAGGGATGACAAACTCCGGATGATTCGCTATAAATTCGCCGGCCCAAGGTTTATTTCTTAAACGCATAATCCACCTCTTCCATTCGTGGGTTGAAACCAAAAAAATTTATTTCATGTAAAAGAGCCGTTGAACACATACGGCTCTTTTGTATAGATCGTGGACAGGATGCATATCCTACTTTTAAAAGAAACGGGGTGAAAAACATGCCTTTAAGCCATCAAGATCAATTGATGCTTTTAAAAGACATTTTATCTGAACATGAAAGTGAATGTTGTGGAACAGTTGCGGAATACGAACAATTGGAACGGCTCATTCAATCTCTTATCGCCAATGATGCAGTGAATGAGCAGTTAAAACAGTCGCTGGAATCCATTTATTCGTACAGCCAGCAAGGAAAATATTCCCGAGACTCCACCAAACATATAAATGCATACCAGCAGCAGCTTTCTCAATGGATCTTGGATCTCAATACCTTTTCTTAAGTAAAACATTCAAAAATTCCAGCCGCTCCGCCAATTCTTTTTGCTGATTTTTTTGGTTCGCCATAGAAAGCGAAACAATTGCTTGCGCCAACACATACCAATACATGCGCATTTCCAAGTGATCGGTTAATCGTTCTCCATAAATCTCCAACCAATCCTGCCAATCTTTTTTATGAATATACGTATATAAAAGCATGCCTAAATCAATGGCCGGATCGGCAATCATAGCGCCATCCCAGTCGATCAAATACAGTCGGTTATCATCTGACAACAGCCAATTATTATGGTGAACGTCGCAATGACAGACAACTGCCTCATCATGGTGAACGTCTTGCACTGTTTTTTCCAAATAATGGATTGTTTCTTGAACAAGCTTTGATGTGAACAGGCTTGAATCCAACACTTCATTTATATATTCGAGAAGCTTTTCCGGGGAAAGCGGCTCTTTTCCCAAACGTCTCAACATATCATGCAAATCGCTGGACTGGTGGATCTTTCTCAGAAGCTCCGCCACATGTTCGTTTTTCATATCTTTCGGCTTTAAGCCGCGTCCATTCAACCAATGCTGAGCGGTGATGACATCGCCGTTTTCCATTCTTTTCGTCCAGACAAGTTTCGGAACGATTCCTTCCGCAGACAAAACGGCTAAGAACGGAGAGGAATTCCGCTTTAAAAACAGTTTTTTTCCATCTTTTTCGGCATAAAAAGCTTCTCCTGTTGCTCCACCAGCAGGTAATATTTTCCATTCGCTGCCTAATACATCTTCCAACCAATTCGCTTTCAATTTTAAGCCCACATTTCATTTAAAGTTTTAACTGACAATAAAAAAGACAGCTATTGACGTTATTTTTTTCAATAGCTATCCCTTTAAATTTTATCTTCAACAGGTCTTTTTCGTCAAGAAAAACTAAAACCATCTTCTGCATAAAGTAAAACGCAGACAACTTCCCCATTTTTTAAAAAATCAGCGGTCCACTGCTTCGGTTTTGCAGGATGCCATCAACACCTTTGCCGCTTTTAGCTGCAAATACTTAACAGGTGAAGGCTGATGCCGCATTTTTTGAAACCAACTATCGTAGTTTCGTTTATCCACACATTCCCATTCACGGGAAAGTTCGTGCGCATGGATAAATCCTTTTCGGTTTAATAAAGTTTTTCGGATAGGCAGATGAAGGCCGTTTTCACGCAAAATGGAATGAACGATTTTTTCCGTCCGCTCCAACGCAATGGTAGGCGCCACTATTTTTCTTTCCCCTCTGCTGTTTCGTTCTAACCAAAAATTCCCTTTCCCGCCAATCAATACATTGTCTTCTTCGCCTTCAAGCGCTGTCAAACAAACTATATCCGTCGGTCGAATGAAAATCATTTCACCTTGGACAGAAGCTTTTTTAATTTGAAAGACCGGAAAATACATTAGAAAGCAATTATCGGGAAAGCTTTGCAAAAAATATTTTAATAAGGAATCTTGTTTATATCGTTGATCAAGCTCTGAAATTTGCCGGATCGTCGAACTTGCCCACACAAGTTGGGAAAGAAAAATCTTGTCTAAAAACGCCTGTTTGGCATTATCGATCAAACCGAGTTTATCCTCTTCAGTAGCCATTGCTTGCTCAAATTGGTTTTTGATTTCTTCCCACTGTTTTTTTTTCATTCGAATAAATTGACTGGAATAGCGGTACGGGTCTATTTCATATCTTGAAATATAATCCTCGAGCTTGAGTAATTGTGCCAAAACCGTTTCATCTCCCTCTTCCATTACATGAATAAATGAACGATCATCGGGCAAAGCAATGAAGCAAATAAGGCGCTTAACGTCATGGTGATCGAGCCGATCGCTCCGGCCAATTCCCCATTTTCTCCCGCTTTGGCTGTTCCGATTCCATGGGAAGCTGTGCCAAAACCAATGCCGATAGAAATCGGATGACGAATACGAAAAACTTTTAATACATACGGTCCGAACATTGCCCCGAACATCCCGGCTACCATAACATAGACAGCTGAAAGAGTCGGGTTGCCGCCAATCATTGACGCAATATCCATTGCCACCGGCGTTGTGACTGATTTGGGCGCCAATGAAAGAATCTGCTTTTGATCAATCCCAAATAATATAGACAATAAAATCCCGGAAATCAGACCAATGATCGTCCCAGCCAAAGCACTAGCCACAATGGACAGAGCAAACTTTTGCAATGTTTTGCGATGCTGGTAAAGCGGGTATGCCAAAGCTACCACCGCTGGGCCAAGAAGTTCATCAATCCATTTTCCTCCAAGCATAAACGTTTGATAAGGTATATGGAACATAAGTAAAACAGCAATGATGACAGTTGAAGACGTAGCAATCGGAACCAATAAAGGAATATGAATTTTGTTATATAACCGAACCATCAACAAATAAATCATGATGGTCAATAAAATCATAGCCAGCGATACCAACATTGTCATAGACGCTTCCCTTCTTCTTGCTGAATCGTTTTTCGTTTTTTCTGCATCAGCCACTGGCTGACGACAGATGCGGAAACCATGACCATTACGGTGCTGATGATTGTGATGAATACCGAACGTATTCCGGACGAACTGAAAAAAAGCGAAAAATAATTCATCACGCCGACGGTCGCCGGAATAAATAAAAGCGGCAAATGCTTTACTAATACAGAGCAGCCGTCTTTAAACAAATCAACCGGAAATGATTTTATATGCAAAAAAACAAAAAGAAGGATCATGCCAATGATGCTTCCGGGTATCATTAAATCCAGCATATTTTGCACAAAGTTCCCAATCATATAGAAGGCATACAACAAACATATTTGCCCAACAATTTTGATTCCTTTCAAATTTCTCCTCTCCAATCAATCCAAAAAGATCAATGCAGTGAATATTGTTGAATCGCCTCATATTTCGGAATTTGCTTGAAATTGGTTTGAAATAATGTGACAGAACGAACGGAAATGGATTCATTGTGAAAAACAGCGTTGTCTGTCTTGTGAATCGAAAAAGGAGAATCGGCTTTCCATTTTCTCGCAACGGTTATATGCGGTTTAAACGGGCGCTCATCCAGGGAAAATTTTAATTGCTTGCACACTTCATACACCGAATCCCTTAACCGCTTTAGTTCATGGTTTTCCTTTATCCCTATCCATAAAATTCTCGGAAAACCCGACCTCCCAAAAGTCCCGGCTTCAGCAAGCTGCAAAGTAAAAGACCCGTGCTGTTCGCAAACCTTTTTTAAGACAGTTGACAGTTTGGCAAGCGTACTTTTCTCAGCACTTCCTAAAAAAGCTAATGTTAAATGGTAATCAGAAGGATGGACATAGCTTGCAAAACTCCATTGCCATTTATTTTGACAAACCCAATGATAAATCAATTGAGATGACGGCTCCGGCACATCCAATGCGACGAAATAATGTTTCTCCATTTTTAAAACCTCACTTTAGAAAATATTTTAACAAAACTGCAAATTCTTTGCATAGATCATTGCACGGGCTTGATATACGGGTTTGTAAAGAGTAAAATCCTGTATTATGATATGATAAGGATACAAACAAAAATAAGGAAGTGTTTTGCATGCGTGTAGCAAATAATGTGGCTGATTTAATCGGAGATACTCCATTAGTCAAATTAAACAAAATTTGTCCTAAAAACGGCGCCGATATATATGTAAAACTTGAATATTTCAATCCAACCCGCAGCGTAAAAGACCGCGCAGCTTACAATATGATTGTTGAAGCTGAAAAACAAGGTTTATTAAAACCCGGTGCAACGATTATCGAGCCCACAAGCGGCAATACCGGGATTGGACTTGCCATGAATGCGGCAGCCAAAGGATACCGCGCCATCATCGTTATGCCCGATACAATGACAGAAGAGCGGATCAACTTGTTGAAAGCCTTTGGAGCAGAAGTTGTGTTAACTCCGGGAGACCAAAAAATGCCGGGAGCTATTCAGAAAGCGGAAGAACTTGCCAAAGAAATTCCAAACAGCTTTATTCCGATGCAGTTTGAAAATCCGGCAAACCCTGATGCGCATCGAAAAACGACTGCCTTGGAAATCATTGAAGCGATGAAAAAAATCGGCAAACCGTTATCAGCATTTGTCGCCACATCTGGAACAGGCGGAACCATCACCGGAACAGGCGAAACGTTGAAAGAACATTTTCCAAATATGACAGTCCATGTTGTTGAGCCGGCAGGTTCCCCCGTTTTGTCTGGAGGAAAACCGGGAAAGCACAAACTTGTCGGGACAAGCCCGGGATTTATTCCGAAAACATTAAATACAAAAATTTATGACGAAATCATCCATGTAAAAGACGAAGAGGCCTATGAAATCACCCGAAGCCTTGCAAGGGAAGAAGGAATTTTAGTGGGGCCGTCTTCAGGCGCTTCCTGTTTTGCAGCCATCCAAGTGGCAAAACGATTGTCCCCTGATGAAGTGGTCGTCTGCATGACAGCCGATACAGGCGAACGTTATTTATCAAGCGATTTGTTTCTATTCGATTAACAAATAGCAAAACCGGGAACAGCTGCTTGAATTTCGATTGCACTTTCTTTTGTTTTATGAGAAAATTTAACATGTAAATATTTTCATAAAAAATAAAGTTTTCTAGGGTTCCGCAGCTTTTGGGGCTGGTCTGGTTCGAGAGAAAACGCACAGTAAGTGTTGCTGTGTACACGGAAGGATAAAAGCCTGGGAGAATAACCTTATCGGTTTCTCGCAGGTTTTTTGATTTACTTGGAAAGGAACGTGATGATTTGATGTATTGGCTGCTTATCATCGTTGCGGCAATGTTTGAAGTGACATGGGTCATTGGTTTAAAGCATGCCGGCAATATTTTTGAATGGCTGCTGACCATTATCGCGATGATTGCAAGCTTTATAATCCTTGTTTATTTAGGAAAAAAATTGCCGGCTGGCACCGTTTATATCATTTTTGTAGGTCTTGGAACGTTAGGAACCGTTTTGATGGAATGGATTTTGTTCGGTTCGCATTTAACCCCGATGAAAATTTTGTTTATCCTAACGTTGTTAATCGGAATTATCGGTTTAAACTATCAATCAAGCAAACGGAAAAACAAAGAAGGTGAATCATCTTGAGCTGGCTTCTTCTAATTGCGGCCGGATGCTGTGAAGTCTTCGGTGTTATTGGATTGGCAAAAGTAAATGCGAAACCTGGCATTTTTTCTTTCTCGTTGCTGATTGGCGGATTTATTTTAAGCTTGTGTTTATTGTCGATAGCGATGAATGACATTCCAATGAGCATTGCCTATTCGGTCTGGACTGGAATCGGCACTGTCGGCAGCACGCTGATCGGCATGTTTGTATACGGCGAGCCGAAAGACAAATGGAGATTGGCATTCATCGCCCTGATTATCGTTTCTGTCATTGGATTGAAGCTTGTTGAATAAATGGTGCCCCGCTTTTTGATCCATGAATGAAATGAAGAATCAATAGGTTTCGCCTCGGCACTAAATTTTTTTATATTTTTACACAAAAACATTAGCATTGCAGTAATTAAATCTGATGATTCAAAATACTAAGAATGTTCAATTTTTTATTGATTTCGAAACAAAAAAA
>NZ_JBVVUU010000046.1:0-16526 GCF_056032925.1 Aeribacillus sp. JST-2 | reverse complement strand
GACGGTCTGATTGACATCTAAATCCAGCTAACATGATGCAAGGTTCGTGTACAAATCACAGAAAATGGTGAAGAGACATATTTAAAACAATTAAAATAATGATTAAGCCGAATAGTGCTTATTAAGATTAAATGGAAAATTAGGTTGATTTTTACATAAAGCAAACCTTTATGAACTCTCTCAGTTTATTATTAATGTTGTATTAAAAAGAGAAAATGAACTTGATAGGACCAAGATCGTTGCTTCTAAGAGAGGTTGAGCAATATACAGAGTATAACGTGCAACGTTTGCTTGTTATACTTGGGTGTACAGGGTTGTGGCAGGGTGAGTGGGAGAAGTAGTTTAGGATTTTAAAGAAATAGTTAAGTTAGATTTAAAATATATTCGTGAAGGATCCTTATTTGTATGTATAAGGATCATATTTTGAACTATTGAAATAATGATTGAACCTAATAGTGCTAATTAGAACATTTTTTACGTAAAACGAGCCTTGATGGTAAGCATTCACCCCATAATTGCCCCATGTCCATCATCCTCGTGAACTTCAATGACTTTGGGAACTATACGAACAATCGTGGGACAGAGAGATGATGAGTGCTCTTCTGAATATATGAAAAAGGCAGTCGAACAAGTCGGAGGGAGCTTATCAGAAGGAGAGGCGGAGCGTTGGGAGTCTGTCTATAACACTTTCTCGATCGTGGTCTGACTGAGCAAGAAGTGGGCATAAGGCAAGGTGATTCGTGTGATGCAGGATTTCGCAAAGTAAAAACTTGATCAAACGTGTGTCAAAACGAAGAACGGAAGCGTTTCTATTCCTTCGAGAGAGTAATGCATCATTTAACAATAACTAATTCGAACGTGATTTACGGGTGGTGAAGGTCAAACAAAAGATTTTAGGGACGTTTCGGCAAAAAAAGATGCCCATGTTTTCTGTCAGATTCGTAGTGTCATTTACACACTGAGAAAACAACGAAAACCCTCTTGGAGTCTCTGAAGCAACTACTCATGGGGTAATCTTTGGGGATCATACTATCCTGCTCCTAAGGGTGTTTACATGTCAAAACACCCTGTTGATGCTGGATTCTTAAATATTCACTAGTCTTCGGATGAATGGAATATCTTCTATGAGTGATGTAATAAAAAGGAAATCAGACACCTGTGATTAGTTCCTTTTTTCTGTTTTTACAATATTCATTAAGGATTCAGGGGCTGTTAGGGTCATTTTTTTCTGAAAGGAGCTTATTAAAGTGAAAACAAAAAAGATTCTTTTAGTTGGTGCCTCCTTAATATCAGGAAATAGAGGAGTAAATGCTTTAACAAGATCAGCAATTGAAGGTTTAATAGATCACTTAGATTCACCACAAATAAAAATTTTCTCATACACTGCCAAAAAAAAAATAACCCATACTTTTTATAATAAGAATCAGCAATTATTAATAGAAGAGATACCTGTGAATACGAAATGCGCTACATTATTAAGTTTTCTATCTTTCATTGAAAAAAAAGTAAGCATATATACCTTCATAAGTAAAATTGATAGTTTTAAAGAGATTTTAACTCATATTGATTGGGCTGATCTAATACTTGATATTAGTGAGGGAGATAGTTTTAGTGACATTTACGGATGGAAACGTTTTGTAATGCATTCTAATATAAAAATACTTGCTGTAAATAAAAATAAAAACTTAGTATTATTACCTCAAACGATGGGACCTTTTAAGAACAAAATGTTTCAAAAGATAGCCAAATATATTTGCAACCATGCAAAGTATAATTATGCTAGAGATATGATTAGCTTTAACTATTTAAGAGATGAGATTGGTGTTAAAGAAAACAAAATTAAATACTGTCCTGATCTAGCCTTTTATATGAAACCAATTGAAAAAGATGCTGTATTAGATATAAAACAGGATGTCGCATCGGATATATTAGTTGGGATTAACATAAGCGGATTACTATATAATGGTGGTTATTCTAAAAACAATATGTTCGGTTTTATCTCTAATTACAAAGAAGTAATGGAAAAAATTGTGGAAATGTTTTTAGAAGAATATAAAAATGTAAAAATTATTTTTATTCCACATGTTATTACAAATAATTTACCAGTGGAAGATGACCTTTTGGTTTGCCGAAAAATGTATCATAAATATAGTGAAAGATATCCTGGAAGAACTTATTTGTGGAAAGATTATTTGCGGGAAGATGAAATTAAAGGAATGTTAAAGAATTGTGATTTTTTTATTGGTGGAAGGATGCATTCATGTATTGGCGCAATTTCTTCAGGTGTTCCAACATCTCCAATAGCTTATAGTAGAAAGTTTATTGGGATTTGGGAGCAATTTGGATTAGAAGATTTTGTTGCTGATCCTAGAAAACATACGATAGATGAAATAATTTCTATCATTAAAAAGTCATTTGAAAATAGAGAAAGAGTTTTAGATCAAATAAATTCTACGAATGAAAAATTTAAAAATGAATTGAGAAATATGTTTCTATCTCTTTAAGAATCGGTGAAGGAAAAGTGTATAAACAATCATTATTATTATCCATTAGTAAAGGTTTGAAATCAATCTCAGCACTTATTATTACAATGATAATAGCAAGAGTACTTTCTCAAAGTGATTATGGAATATATAGACAATATACTCTTATCACAAATCTTTTAGGTAGCATTTTAGTGTTAGGTGTTCCAACGTCAGTCAGCTATTTGTTCAAAATTATAGATAGAAAAGATTTATCTAAATTGTTTACTTCCACTACCGTTATTTTAGCAACTATTAATATTTTAACTTTATTAATTTTGATTGTTTTTAAAAAACCATTTATTTTTTTATTTAGTAAAGATGGAGAAATAGGGAATTATTATATACTTTTAGTTTTATATATCATCGCTATTGTATTCTTTAGTTTTTTAGAAAATATATATATATCTGATGATAGAGGGTATATTTTTGCAAAAGTTAACTCTATTTATTTTGTTATTCAAATAGTACTATACATATATGTAAGTTATAGATTTAAAGATCTGTATTTAATTCTGTTAACACTATTATTATTAGAAATAGGTAGAGGTATATTCCTTTATTTCCATTATAAGATATCAAATTCAATTCATTTTGATGTTGATGCTAAATTAATAAATCGACAAATAAAGTTGGCTTTGCCAATTGGGTTATCTTTTATAGCACAAACATTAAACTTATACCTTGGTAATTTGTATGTGTCAAAAAATTATAGTGTAGATGATTTTGCTGTGTTTTCAGTTGGAGTTACGGAAATTCCTTTTGTCTCAATAGTAACAATTTCTATAGCCGCTGCAATTCTACCAACACTTTCACAAAAATATAATAAAGATCATAATCCTAGGGAAATGTTAAAAATATGGAAAGATTCAACCGTTATTGGTTCGATTTTTATTTTCCCTATTTTTTGGATTCTGTTATTTTTTAGTGATGGATATATAGAATTTATTTTCTCTAAAGAATATTTACCTGCTAAATATATATTTATTGTTTTTTTATTAAAATTACCACTTGCGATTACTGTTTTTGGAAACATTCTTATTGTTCTTAATAAAAGTAAATATATTTTATTTAATATGATATCTGCAATAGTAATAAACATTTTATTTATTATCATTTTTGATAAGATTTTTTTATTGGAAGGAGTAGCACTAGCTTCAGTTTTAACACAATTTCTTCTAGTTTTAATTACTTTGACTCAGATAAAATTAGTTCTGGGAGTTAGATTTAAAGAATTGTTTCCATTTAAGGAGATTACACTAAATTTTTTTATTTCAGGATTAATAATTTTATTTTTTTATTTCATATCAGGGGTCTTTACTAAGAATAATATTTTATCCTTTTTTATTTTTGGTGGATTTGGATTCTTGATTGTGAATCTCATATTTTACTTAATGGGATACTCAAAACCTTTTATAAAACAAATTAAGACAAGATTAAGAGGGGAAAAATGAAGAGCAACGATATAATTACTAAAGTCCTAAAAAGCAACATGTGTTCAGGTTGTGGAATATGTGCAGGAATTGTAAAAGATAAAAAAATTAAAATGGAACTAAGTTCCGAAGGTTATTTAAGACCGGTAATATATGGAGAGTTAACAAACGATGAAAATAATGTATTAAAAAATGTTTGTCCAGGTAATGTTATTAATTATGAAGTAATACCAAATAATGAACCTTTGTGGGGGAATATTAAATCAAGTACATTAGCATATTCGTCAGATAATAATATAAGGCACAAATCTTCTTCTGGGGGGGTATTATCACAATTACTAATCTATTTATTGGAGAAAAATGAAATAGACGAAGTAATCCATATTGGTGTCAGCAATGGAAATCCACTTTTAAATGAAATCAAAAGAAGTAAAACTAAAGAAGAAGTACTTAGTAATTCTGGTTCTAGATATAGTCCATCAGCACCACTTGCGACGTTAGGTGAAATACTAAATGAGGAGAAGCGATTTGCAATAGTGGGAAAACCTTGTGATATTGCGGCTTTGAGAAGTTATTCTAGACTAGATGAAAGAGTTTCTACTAAAATTCTGTATATGTTTTCGTTTTTTTGTGCAGGTATTCCTAGTTTAGAGGGTACTTACAAAATACTAGAATACTTTAATGTTAATAAGGACGATGTAAAAACGTTTCGATATCGAGGCGAAGGATGGCCTGGATTAACCAAAGTTGTTACAATTCAAGGTGAAATATATCAAATGAAATATGAAGAATCTTGGGGAAAAATATTAAATCGATATTTACAAGCAAGATGTAAAATTTGTATAGATGGGATTGGAGAGTTTGCAGATATAAGCTGTGGAGATGGTTGGTTTGGCGATGAAAATGGATACCCTATCTTTGAAGAGCAGCAAGGAAGAAGTCTAGTAATTACAAGAAATGAAAAAGGCCAAAAACTATTAGAGAGAGCAGTAAAAAAAGGTTATATTGTCATAGATAAAAATATCAACTCAGAAGAAATTGAAAGAATTCAACCATATCAGTCGGACAGAAGAAAGCTGTTATTATCAAGAATATTAGCTATGAAGATTTTTATGAAAAAGACTCCTAAATATCCAATTCGATTATTATTTATGAATTCTAGAAAAGCAATATTTAGAAAAAGATTAAAAAGTTTTATAGGAACTATAGTTCGTATTATAAAAGGCAAAATATAAACAATGGTAATTGTTATAGATTTTTTAACCATCGGCAAGCCTGTGACTTGCCGATGGTTGAAAAATATCGCGATTCTTTGGTTAAACACTAAAAAGAGAAAACACTAAGTCGTTGGCCAAGTAGTGATTAAAAAAACGACTTTCGGATGATCAGCGATTTTCATAAAAAATACATCAAATTATTTAAGCGAGTTGTTCACATCGCATGCAACTCGGTTATGTCTCTCTAGATCATTTGAGCATTGAAGGTTCGAAAATAAAGGCCAATTCATCCAAACATAAGGCAATGTCAAAAGAGAATGTAACAAGAGATAAAGTGATTGGAAAATGAGAGATGTGAAGCGTCCTGAGAAGCCCAAAAATCTGATGAACGAGAAGAAGACGAGTATAGTCTCCTTTCGGAATCAGTGAATGAGGAATCACACTTTACGTATCAACAAGAAGGTGATATGTTTATTTGCTCTACTGAGAAAACAATGGATATGGAAGCAAACGAAGCATGCAGAAAAGCTAAATAAACCAACAGAATAGGTATACGAGGTGTTTTGAATATGAAGGGGATCATTCTAGCGGGTGGAAGCGGCACCCGCCTTTATCCTTTAACTAAGGCAGTATCTAAGCAATTGTTGCCTATTTACGATAAACCGATGATTTATTATCCTTTATCTGTACTAATGTTAGCAGGTATCCGTGATATTTTGATTATTTCTACTCCAAGCGATACACCGCGTTTTCGAGAACTTCTAGGAGATGGATCGGACTTAGGAATTTCGTTATCCTATGCCGTTCAACCGTCGCCAGATGGTCTTGCACAGGCATTTATTATTGGAGAAGAGTTTATCGGTGATGATAATGTTGCATTGATTTTAGGAGACAATCTGTTTTATGGTCATGGGTTAACAAATTTATTACAAAAGGCTGTGGAACGGAAAACGGGAGCGACGGTGTTTGGATATTACGTAAACGATCCAGAACGTTTCGGTGTTGTGGAGTTTGATGAGAATGGTAAGGCTATTTCTATTGAAGAAAAACCACAAAATCCTAAGTCCAATTATGCGGTAACAGGGTTGTACTTTTATGATAATCGTGTTGTTGAAATTGCGAAAAGTATTAAACCATCTGCACGAGGAGAATTAGAGATTACAGATGTGAATAAAAAATATTTGGAGCTTGGTGAGTTGCATGTTGAAATTTTAGGCCGAGGTTTTTCGTGGTTAGATTCTGGTACTCATGAGTCACTTCTGGAAGCATCGCAATTTATTGAAACTATTGAAAAACGTCAGAGTTTAAAGATTGCTTGTCTTGAAGAAATAGCTTATTTGAAAGGCTATATTGATCGAGAGCAGTTATTAAAACTAGCGGAGCCGTTAAAGAAAAATCAGTACGGTCAATATTTAATTGATATTGCAAACCAGAAAAGACGACCAATCTATTTATAAAATGATGGGGTGTTTATAATGAAAGTGACCGTGACTTCATTACCCGGTGTGTTGTTGATTCAACCGAAAGTATTCGGCGACCATCGCGGTTTTTTTATGGAAAGCTATAATAAAAAGATTTTTTCGGAATATGGAATTGATTTTGATTTTATTCAAGATAATCATTCGTTGTCACAGCAAGCAGGGACGATACGAGGACTTCATTATCAGTTAAATCCTAAAGCGCAAACGAAATTAGTTCGCGTTACTCGAGGAGCGATTTACGATGTAGTTGTTGATATTCGTAAAGGTTCGCCGACATTTGGCAAATGGCAAGGTTTTATATTAACTGAAGATAACAAAAGACAGCTACTTGTGCCTAAAGGATTTGCCCATGGATTTTGTACATTAGTAGAAAATACAGAAGTACAATACAAAGTGGATGAATATTATTCACCCGAACTGGATCGCGGCATTCTTTGGAATGATCCGGTGTTAGGGATTGATTGGCCGATAGGGAATCCAATTTTATCTGAAAAAGATACAAAACATCCATTATTAGCCGATGCGGAAATCAACTTTGAGTGGGAGAGATAATAATGAATCTTTTAGTCACAGGTGGAGCAGGTTTTATTGGAAGTAACTTTGTTCGTTACATGCTTGAGAAATATCCAAATTATAAAGTAGTCAATTATGATTTATTAACCTATGCTGGTAATCTTGAAAACTTAAAGGATGTTGAAAATCATCCTAACTATACTTTTGTAAAAGGTAATATTAATAACCGTGAGTTAGTAGATTATCTTGTGAAAACTCATGAAATTGATGTAATTATCAACTTTGCTGCTGAATCTCATGTCGACCGCAGTATTACAGATCCTGATATTTTCGTGAAAACAAATGTATTAGGCACGCAAGCGTTATTAGATGTGGCGAAAGCCAATAATATTATAAAATATGTACAAATTTCAACAGATGAAGTGTACGGAACGCTTGGAGAAACGGGATATTTTACAGAACAAACACCATTAGCGCCAAATAGCCCTTATTCGGCAAGCAAAGCTGGCGGAGATTTGCTTGTAAGAGCTTATCATGAAACGTATGGTCTAAATGTGAACATTACGAGATGTTCCAATAACTATGGACCATACCACTTCCCTGAAAAATTGATTCCGTTAATGGTGACAAACGCCTTAGAAGGAAAAGAGCTTCCGATTTACGGTGACGGTAAAAATATTCGCGATTGGCTGTATGTAAAAGACCATTGTGCGGCGATTGATTTAGTCATTCATAAAGGTAGACCTGGTGAAGTATACAATATCGGTGGACATAATGAACGTACAAATAATGAAATTGTACATTTAATCGTTGAAAAGCTCGGTGTATCAAAAGATTTAATTAAATATGTTGCCGATCGTCCGGGACATGACCGCCGTTATGCGATTGATCCAACAAAGATTATGACAGAACTTGGTTGGAAGCCCCAATATACATTTGAAAAGGGTATCGTTGAAACGATCCAATGGTATATTGACAACCAAGAATGGTGGAAAAATATTAAATCCGGTGAATATATGAAGTATTATCAAAAACAGTATGGTGACAGATCATGAAAGTGTTGGTGACTGGTGCAAAAGGACAGCTTGGGACTGATCTAGTACTTTTGCTTTCAGACCGTGGTTATGAAGTTTATGGATACGGGAAGGAAGAATTAGATATTACCAATTTTGATCAAGTTAAAAGAGTTATTCGTGAGATCCATCCAGATGTAGTTATTCATACTGCTGCCTATACAAAAGTTGACCTAGCAGAATCTGAGCCAGATCAAGCATTTTTAATTAATTCATATGGGACGAGAAATATTGCAGTCGTATCGGAAGCGGTAGGGGCTAAACTTGTTTATATAAGCACGGATTATGTCTTTGATGGAACAGCTACTACACCTTATAATGAATTTGCTTCGACAAACCCACAAAGTGTATATGGAAAAAGCAAATTGGCAGGTGAACAATTTGTTCGTGATTTACACTCTAAATTTTTTATTGTTCGCACTTCTTGGGTGTTTGGAAAGCATGGAAATAACTTTGTTAAAACAATGCTAAAATTAGCTAAAGAACGGAATGAGTTGATGGTCGTTAATGATCAAGTCGGTTGTCCAACATATACGGTGGATTTAGCAAACTGCATTTTAGACTTAATTCAAACTGAAAAATATGGGATTTACCATGTTTCAAATAGTGGTCAATGTTCTTGGTATGAATTTGCGAAAGCTATTTTTGAAGAAGCAAAAATAAAAGTTAAGGTTAATCCTTGTATGACAAAAGATTTTCCAAGACCAGCACCGAGGCCGGCTTTTTCAGTTTTTCAGCATATGGCTCTCAATTTAAATCATTATAGAAAAATGCGAGATTGGAGAGAAGCGTTGAAAGAATTTATTATACAAATTAAACTATAAGGTAGTGATGGAAATTTGAAACAAGTGACGGGGAAACATGTAGCAATCATTATTTTAAACTGGAATGCCTACAATGATACGTTTGAATGTTTAAAATCGCTAGAACATTTAACGTATCCTTACTTTCATGTATTTTTAGTAGACAACGCATCACAAGACGGCTCGTTTGACAAACTACAACAAGATTATAAAGATGGAAAGTTTCATATACCAATCACATTCATTCAGACTGGCGCAAATTTAGGATTTGCGGGTGGGAATAATGTTGCTATTAAAGAAGCGTATAACCAAGGATATCAATATTTTTGGATGCTGAATAATGATACAGTAGTTGATCCGAATGCTTTAACTCCATTAGTGGAGGTTTTAGAGAAAGATAAGCAAGTCGGAATTGTTGGTTCGAAGATTTATTATTATGGCACGAATAAAATTTGGTTTGCGGGTGGCAGGGTTAATTATTGGTTAGGTAACACTCAACATATTGGAATCAAAGATAAAGACAGAGAAACATACAATCAAATAAGAGAAGTTGATTATATTACTGGATGTAGCTTATTTTTCAGAAAAGAATTGATTAACTCTATCGGATATATGACAGAAGATTATTTTATGTATTGTGAAGAAGTAGAGTGGAACATAAAGGCAAAACAACAAGGATGGAAAATAATGTATATACCAAAATCTGTTGTTTATCATAAAATATCCAATTCATCAAAGTTAGGCCAGAAAATTGCACCATATGTTGCTTACTATCATATTAGAAATTCTTTTGTAATGATTCGGAGAACCCAACCTATTCAGAAAATATTTGTAGCATTTTTTAACATGTTGTTTAAAGGTATGATGTTTTTTATTAAAATGTTTGTTAAAAATGAAAATAATAAGGTACAAAGAACAAAATATATATTAAGAGGTGTTAAAGATGGGATAAATATGAAAATGGGGATTCATAAACAAGATATTTAGTTTTGTTTATTGAGGGTAACGGTAATAAATATAAATAATTGAATGTAGAAAATTTAAACAGAAGTAAAGGAAGTATAAACTATGAATAAAAGAGTTTTAGTGGTATGTGGAGCGTTTCCATATCCTCCAAATCATGGTGGAGATATCGATGTGTGGAAAAGAATTGAAATATTAAATGAAATAGGATTTAAAGTAGATTTAATTTGTACAGTAAAATCACAACCTCATGAAAATGAAATTCGAGAGGCAAAAAAATATTTAAATAACATTATATTATGTAAAAGGCAAAATCGTATTATTGATATGTTTTGCAGACTTCCCCTTCAAGTTGAATCTAGGAAATCGTTAAAAGATGCTCAGTTTCCATATGATTATGACATAGTGATTATGGAAACTGAATATGTTTATCATATCTTAAATAATAGTAATTTAAAGTATAAGAAAATCTATCTTAGGGTCCATAATGATGAAAAAGTATATTATCGGCAGTTAGGTTACAGTGAAAAAAATTTACTAAGAAAGATTTACTACTTTTTAGAGTCTCAAAAATTTTCATTATTAAATAAAGAATTGGTAAAAAAAAATTTAGAGATGTTATTTATCTCATATAATGAATATCAAAAGTTCTTTTCTAATAATCAATATCATCAAAATCGCATTCATTTTTTACCTCCTGCTATAAACATAAACGAGTTTAAGAGGGTACCACTTATATCTAAAAATGTTCTATTTATAGGATCCTTATTTATGGTTAATAATAGAGAAGCAGTAGAATGGTATATTGAGAAGATACATCCTTTGTTAAAAGAAATTAAAGACTATAAGTTTATTATCGCTGGTAATACACGAGGGCAAAAATATGAATGGCTTGAAAATAAAATTAAAAAGGATAAAACGATTATTTTCTATGATAGTCCAATTTCACTAGATCATATTTATAATGAAAGTGCTGTATTTGTTAATCCTATGTTACATGGTGCTGGAGTTAAATTGAAAACTATTAATGCTATTCAAAATGGGCTACCTGTAGTTTCAACAACAATTGGTATTGAAGGAACAGGCTTAAAACATGGTAAGCATGTATTAGTTTCGAATGATGCTGCTGAATTTGCCGAATGTATAAAGTTAATGCTGTTTTCGAAGGATAAAGCTATAACAATGGTAAAAGAAGCGCAGGAATATTTATATATAAATTATAATCATAAAAAAGCTATTGAACGTATCATCAACTTGTAAAAAAAACGATTAAAGATAGGTTAGGGTTACAAAATGAGGGATCGGATATTACAAATTTATCTAACGTTACTTTTATTTTTAACTATATATCAGGATTTTCCTCTTGTTAATTATTTTGGTGAAATTGCTAGAACACCAGTATTTTTATTATTGCCAATATTTTTATTAGTTGAGATAATAGCTGTTTACAAAAAGAAGAATATAAAATTTACCTTTTTACAAAAAAGGGTATTATGGTTTTTAATAGGAATCTTTTTAGTGAGCCAATTTTACAATTTACTATTATTTATAAAAGGTACTTATATATATCTAGGAGAAAATATCTTCATTAAGAGCCTAAAGGCTAGCTCGTATATCTTTTTAATTCTCCTTTATATAAGACATCTCTATTTTGTAATATCTATATTAAATAATAAGAGAAATATTTATTTTCCTGTATTTTTAATATCCACTTTTCTTTTTTTAATAATGATTTATGAATATATTAAAATTCCTAGGGCAATGCTTAATTGGCACTCTTCTCCTGATATATATTGGAGAGTTAGACTTCTAACTGCTGAAAGTAGTTTTTCAGGACCTATAATTTTTATTTTTACAGGTCTCCTATTCTATTTAACAAACTATCTAAAGCTATCTTTTTTTAAATATTTGTCATATATTTATTGTCTAACTATTTTAGCAACATATATATCTGTTACCGGTTCTAAAGGATTTTTAATATCATTACTTTTAGTATTAATTTTACTAATTCTAAAAAATGTGGTAACTATAAAGATAAAACTGAAAGATTTACCGGCGATATATTTAATAATTATTGTGTTTATAGTAATACTTAATGCATCTGTAGGATATTTACAAAGTAGTTTAGAGTACGATATTGAAGAAGCTACCTCATTAGCTACAAGATTAAGTACCAATATAATATCTCTAATTATATTTCTATATAATCCATTAGGTGTTGGAACTGGTAGTTATATATTTTTCTTTACAAAATATATTCCTATGTCTATAGAGTATACTAGTAAATTACTTTTTTATTTTGATATTCATAACTTGAATTTTGAAGAACTTAACCATTATTTGTCTTCAGAACAATTCCTGTCTGTAAAGGCTGGTTTTTTCCAATGGCTTATGTATGGAGGAATTTTAGCTATATATTTCTTTTATAGTTTAATTAAATATAGTTACACTATCGGTAGAAATAGTAAAATTTTATTTATTGTTAATTCCTATATATTTTTATCTATATTTACTTATATAGGGTTGGAGAATAAGTTTGAGATATGGATGTGGTTTGTATTTCTCGAATCATTTAGAGAAGTTGAGAAACATAGTTGAGTAGTATTTTCTAGAGAATATTTGTTTTTAATAGACAGGGAGAAGTGTAGATAATAATGAAAATAACAGTTGACGTAAGAATGATCAATGCATCAGGTATAGGAGTATATATCCAAAATATATTACCTAATATCATTAATAGGTTAGATAATTATCATTTTTATTTACTAGGTGACCCAAATATTCTGCTTAGACATGAATGGACTCAAAAATCTAATGTTTCCATCATTAATTTACAATCAAAAGTGTATTCTTTATCTGAACAACAGCATTTAGTATATAAAATTCCTAAAGATAGTGTGCTATTTTGGTCTCCTCATTATATAATTCCTGTTTTCTATAAAGGAAAAATACTCGTAACAGTGCACGATATATTTCATCTTGCTAAACCTGAATTTGTAGGTGGTTTTCATAAAAAGCTATATGCTAAATTAATGTTTAAAGCTGTTAGTAAAAAGGCGGATGCTATTATTTCAGTATCTGACTTTACAACAAAAGAGTTTCTAAAGTTTGTTAATAGAAATCAAAATAATATTTATACAATATATAATGGGGTAAATAATTTTTGGAGAGAATTTTTGGACAGAGATACAGATACAGATACAGATCGAAATCCTTATATTGTCTACGTAGGCAATGTTAAACCACATAAAAATTTAATCTCTCTAGTAAAAGCTTTTGAAAAAATCAAAAACGAAATTCCTCACAATTTAGTTATTATAGGTAAAAAAGAAGGTTTTATTACTGGTGATCAAGAAGTTATTAAATATGCCGAAAGACTAGGAGATAGGATTAAGTTTACAGGATTTGTTGATAATGAAACATTAAAGCGGTATATTGCAAATGCCCATGCTTTAGTTTTCCCATCTTTATACGAAGGCTTCGGCCTCCCGCCTTTAGAGGCAATGGCTTGCGGCTGTCCTGTAATTGTTTCAAATGTAGCTTCTTTGCCAGAGGTTTGTGGTGATGCCGCATTGTATATTGATCCGTATAGTCCAGAGGATATTGCTGAAAAAATCAAATTGCTATTATCGGATGATAAATTAAGAAAGGAATTACGGAGGAAAGGGTTAGAAAGAGCTAAGATGTTCTCATGGGAGAAATGTGCGGAGGAAACGATCAAAGTGATTGAGGAGGTGCTAGCAAAGTGAAAGTCGCAATCATTCACGACTGGCTAGTCACCTATGCAGGCGCTGAGAAAGTATTAGAACAATTAATCAAGATTTATCCTGATGCTGATTTGTTTAGCCTCGTAGACTTTATAGATGAAGATCAAAGAGGTTTTATTTTAAATAAACAAGTTACTACTTCTTTTATTCAAAAGTTGCCGTTTGCTCGGAAAAAATATCGCGGCTATCTTCCTTTCATGCCGTTGGCTATTGAACAATTGGATGTATCGAAATACGATATTGTCATTTCAAGTTCTCATGCAGTTGCGAAGGGAGTTATTACAGGCCCTGATCAACTGCATATTTCTTATGTTCATTCGCCTATTCGTTATGCATGGGATTTGCAACATCAGTATTTAAAGGAAGCAGGATTAGATCGAGGAATGAAAGGTTGGATCGCGAAGACAATCCTTCATTACATAAGAAATTGGGATTATCGCACGGCGAATGGGGTTGACTATTTTGTAGCTAATTCAAAATTTATCGCTCGGAGAATTTGGAAAGTATATCGAAGAGAAGCGGATGTCATCTATCCGCCGGTAGATGTGTCCGCTTTTACTTTCCACGATAAAAAAGAAGATTTTTATCTTACAGCATCGCGAATGGTTCCATATAAGAAAATCGACTTAATCGTTGAGGCTTTCTCACAAGTGCCAGATAAAAAATTAGTCGTTATAGGTGACGGACCGGATTTTCATAAAATTAAGGCAAAGGCTACTTCTAATGTAGAGTTGCTCGGATACCAGCCTTTTGAAGTTTTAAGAGACTATATGCAGCGGGCAAAAGCATTTGTATTTGCCGCAGAAGAAGATTTCGGAATCACACCTGTTGAGGCGCAAGCTTGTGGTACTCCAGTTATTGCCTATGGAAAAGGTGGGGCATTAGAAACTGTTCGAGGATATGGACAAGCTGAGAATCCTACAGGCTTATTTTTTGAAGAACAGACAGTAAAATCGTTAGTTGATTCTATTAAATCATTTGAGAATATTTCAGGTGATATTAAATACCAAGATTGTCGTGAAAATGCGTTGTGTTTTTCCCCAGAAAGATTTAGAAAAGAGTTTGAAGACTATGTAAATAGTAAACTTGAAAATATGTAGATAAAAATTAGGAGGTTTTCCATGAAACTTGTATTACTTTCTGGCGGTTCCGGCAAACGCCTTTGGCCTTTATCTAATGACGCTCGTTCAAAGCAATTTTTAAAAGTATTAGAAAATCAAAATGGGAAATTACAATCGATGGTACAGCGGGTATGGAGTCAGTTAGAAAATGTTAATTTGGCTGACTTTGCGGTTATCGCTACAAGTAAATCCCAAGTCGAGATGATTCAAAGCCAGATAGGGCAGGATGTTCCGATTATTATTGAACCGATGCGGCGTGATACGTTCCCTGCGATCGCTCTTGCATCGGTTTATTTATTTAGTGTTCAAGGCATTAGTTTAAATGAAGTTGTGGCTGTATTGCCTGTTGATCCGTATGTAGAGGACCGTTTTTTTGATAGAGTGAAAGATTTAGAGAAAAACGTACTCGCAAGTGGTGCTGATTTGGCGTTGATAGGAGTTGAGCCAACTTATCCTTCCTCTAAGTATGGGTATATAGTTCCGATTGCTAAATCTGGTGATCACGGATACTTAAAAGTCAGTCATTTTACCGAAAAGCCATCGGAAGAACAAGCGGAAAAATTAATACAACAAGGTGCTCTTTGGAACTGTGGCGTATTTGCGTTTAAACTTGAGTATATCATTTCATTATTGCAAGAAAAGGGTTTCGCAATTCAATATGATGAGTTGTTAAAGCAATATCATAAGTTGCCCAAAACCAGTTTTGACTACGAAGTGGTCGAGAAGACAGGGAATATTATTGTGCTGCCTTATGATGGCTATTGGAAAGACCTTGGCACATGGAACACGTTAACAGAGGAAATGGCAACAAACCAAATCGGTAAAGGCGTTATTAGCGCTGATTGTGAAAATACCCACCTCATTAACGAGCTAGACATTCCTGTGACAGTATTAGGAGTATCAAATGCTATTGTTGCGGCAAGTCCTGATGGGATTTTAGTTGCAGATAAGGCAAAAAGCCCAAAAATAAAAGAGCTGGTAAATGAATTTGATCAGCGGCCCATGTATGAGGAACGGCGTTGGGGCTGGTATCGTGTATTAGATTATACAAAATTTGAAGATGGGCGGGAAGTGCTGACGAAACGAATCGGTGTGAAAGCCGGGAAAAATTTGAGCTATCAAATGCATAACCACCGCAATGAAGTATGGACGATTATCAAAGGGGAAGGGTTGTTTGCCTTTAATGGTGAGATTACACAGGTTAAGCCTGGTGATGTACTGGAAATTCCAGCTGGAGCTATTCATTCGATAAAAGCTGTTTCTGATTTGGAAATAATTGAAGTTCAAACAGGAAAAATGTTAATTGAGGAAGATATTGTGAGAATATATTTGAGCTGGGAAGAGATCGAAGAGAATTGTTCTTTTATAGGGAAGAAGTAAATTTATAGGAATATATCAGACAAAATTATTTACTGCGAAAAGTTTTTTGGAGCCTCATAATCCCGGCACCCGGGCTTATGGGGCAAAGTTTTTTGTGCGATGGCGGTTGATTCTCATTTGATTAGGTTTGTGGAGAGCAAGGTTTCAAGGTTTCTTGGCACAGGTTATTGGCTATTTGTTAGAAAACCTTCAATCGAAGCTTGATGAACTCGGTCCATCTGGACTCGTCAAAAACCGTGCGTATTCCAAGTTT
>NZ_JBVVUU010000045.1:0-16818 GCF_056032925.1 Aeribacillus sp. JST-2 | reverse complement strand
GTAGTGGTACGTGTTGTGGGTAAAGTCCAAAACACCAGTATTTTCGGGCTTTTCTTTAGTGTACTCTGTCAAACTTGTGTTCAAACTTTCGGAGCCAGTTCGACAGCTGCGCGAATGGCTTCGAGCATGCTGCGGTCGTCCGCCAGGTTTTTCCCTGCGATATCAAAGGCTGTTCCATGGTCGACAGATGTGCGGATGATGCCGCCTTTGAGGCCGACGGTGATGTTTACTCCGGCTTCCAACCCCAGCACTTTAATAGGGGCGTGCCCTTGGTCATGGTAGCAAGCGACAACAATATCAAAATCTCCGCGCACTGCACGGTAAAATAATGTATCTGCCGGATATGGCCCTGTTGCATTGATTCCTTCCTCTTGTGCTTTTCGGATGCCGGGAATGAGTTTTTCCTCTTCCTCTCCATTGCCAAACAGACCGTTTTCTCCAGCGTGAGGGTTGATGCCGCACACGGCGATGCTTGGGCTTTCTTTTCCCGCTCTTGTTAACGTTTCGTGAGCCAGTTTAATGACTTTGTAGGTTCGATCGGGATTAATCATTTCAATCGCTTTAATTAACCCGACATGGGTGGTGATATGAATGACTTTAAGTTTTGGAGAGGACAACATCATTGCATAATCTTGAGTGCCCGTTAAATCGGCCAAAATTTCGGTATGTCCCGGGTATTGATGTCCGCCTTTGTGCAGGGCTTCTTTATTTAAAGGAGCTGTGCAAATGGCTTGAATATCCCCGTTTTTCGCTAATTCGATGGCGCGTTTTAAAAATTGGAATGCGGCATCGCCTGCAGCTGCTGATACCCGGCCAAAAGGCAAATCGGCGGGAAGCAAATTTAAATCGATGCAATCAATTGTGCCGTATTGGCAAGCTGCTTCCTTTACCGATGAAATAGGGTGAATGGCCAGTTTGGAATTGGTAATTTGAACTGCCCGTTCTAATATTTTTGCATCTCCTATCACTAAAGGATTGCATTGTTCATAAATGGATCGGTTTTGCAGAGCTTTTACGATAATCTCCGGCCCTACACCGGCAGCGTCTCCCATCGTGATTCCGATGACAGGTTTCATTTGGCATCTACTCCTTTTAATTGGTGAATGGCTTGAATAAATGTATTTTCCGAACCAAAGGCGCCCGCCTTTGTTACTACGTACATTCCTGAGTCATGAATTAATTTCGCTATCGGCACTCCTGTTTCCACTTCATCCAGCAATTCAAAACCCTTAGCCCCGATTTTATCGCAAACATGTTTTGCCGTATCGCCGCCCGTTAAGATCATGGCGCCAAAATATCCTTTCTGAATTAACCTAGCGGCGGCTTCTCCTAGACTTTGGGAGATGAAATTGCTTATTTTGATTGCGCTCAATCCTTTCGATTTGCCTATTTCCTGCACCTGTTTGATTTCATTTGGCGAAGCCGAAGAATAGAGAGCGACATGATAACCTTGTTTAGCCCATTGTTCCGCTTGGTGAAAGGCCTTTTCCATCTCCTCATAACGGGACTGGTCATTGCGTGCGAGTTTTATCGAATCTACCGGTATTCCTTTCACATTTTGTAAAGAAAGGGCGCGATCGAGCTGTTTGCGGGAAACTTGGCTTACACTGCCTACGACGAGCAGAATGGGCCGTTCGATTGGCTCGATCATGTCCGCTTTGTTTGTTTTTTGCAGGTGATAAGCTTCGGGAAGATAATTGGCTAGTCCTGCCGATCCGACCCATACGACTTTTTCATTGATCCGGCACACGTATCGGACGATGTCCTGCAAATCTTCCTCGCTTAAGGAATCAAAGATGATGTAAGGAATACCTATTGCCCGATAACGATCAAGCTGTTCTTTGACTTTGTCAAATCCGAGACCAAGGGTTTGGTAGTCAATCAGTCCTATAGGGCGCTTCGTCTGCTTGGCTATTAAACTGGGAACATATGATTCTTTTATCGGGCATTTCGGATCTCGTGATAATTCTGTCTCATGCAGCAATGTATCGTGTAAAAAATGATGCCCTTTATAAATGGTTCTCCCGTTTTGAGGGTAACCCGGTGCAATTATCATAAATGTCGGTTTTATTATATCGTAAATGGCATCGATTTCCGCCCCGATATTTCCTCTAAGGGTGGAATCGATTTTTTTGTACAGGTGGCGAAATCCCATCTCCTGTAATAATTTCACTGCATTCTGTACACGCCGGTATGCATCAAGCGCGGGAAGCGATCGGCTATCGGTGTCGACTACGATTGCCTCTATATCCCTCACGCTGGACAGCCCGGTCAGATCAAACAAGACCTGCGTGGAAAGCCCCTTCCTGGCGAATTGCACTCCGGAATCGGAAGCGCCTGTCAAGTCATCGGCAATAATGGCTAGTTTGTTCATCCTGTCTCCCTCCGTCCATCAAACCGTTGCTTTGTTGTCTGCCCCGATCCGTTTTGCCCACCAAGCGGTGACGATTGGCACCAAGATGGCGGTGACAATGACACAGGAAGCGACCAATGCAGTGGCTGCGGGAGCTACCGGAGCATACGAAGAGTTGGCTGCCGCAACTGCCGCAGGGACGCCCGCTGCATTGCCGGCTGTTGAAGCGGCCGCAAGTCCGGCTATGCCATTGCCTCCGGTCAATCGGTCAACGACCCAAAGCACCGTACCCGTAATGAGTACAACTGCGATCCCCAGCAAAATTCCTGCAATTCCCGCTTTCCACACGTTCAGCAAGTTCAGACCAGCCCCCAGTGCGAACGCAAAAAATGGAACTAACACTGGAACGGCACGCCCGAGAAATTCGCGCAACTCTTGATCCAAATTGCCAAGGATCATCCCGATGACCAAGGGTAAGATTGCACCTACCAATGTTTGCCAAGGGAAAGCGGAAAGTCCTGCTACTCCGAGTGTTACCATCGTCAGGAACGGACCTGATTCCAAACTCATGATCGAATAAGCAGCGACGTCCTCTTTCTTGCCAAACTGGCCCATCAACGCCATGTACAACCCGCCGTTTGTGTCGTTCATGGCTGCTACGATGGCTAACACTGACAACCCTGCAAACATCCCTCCGCTAATCATGCCTTCGCCGAGGAATTGGGCGGCAATGATCCCGATCACTGCTGCGATGCCTATTTTGCTGAGGAGCAGCACGCCTCCTTTTTTAAGGATGTACGGAGTGGCTTTAAAATCAATCGTCGCCCCCATGCACACATAGAAAACAGCTAGGATTGGCAACGCTCCTGTCAGCAGCGCGCCTGTGAACGAACCGAATGTTTTCGCTGCGTTCGGAAACAATGTGTTGATGATGGCTCCCACGATGAGTGGAACGATCATCATTCCCCCTGGAATGCGATCCAACGTTGCTTTGATTTTCATTTTTTCATCTCTCCCTCACAATTATGTTTAAAAATGAAACAGTTTTATAAAAAAACGCATACAGAAATCGCTTACATCTATATTTTATTTATTTATGTTTAATTTATCAACAATTTTTTTGATTTATAATAAAAAAACTGAAATAATGTTGCATAATGCAACGTTATTTCAGTTTCCTCCATAACGTACTCCGATTGATCCCCAATCTTTTGGCGGCTCTTGTTTGATTCATCTCTTCTTCTTGTAATACTTTCCAGATAATGTCTTTTTCAATTTCGGCGAGCGGTTTATTGAGATCAATCACGGAGCTGTGATCATCCGTGTTTTTCAAAATGTCGTTGAAATCTTCTTTCCTTATATACTCATGATTCGCAAACTGAACGGCTTGTTCCACCACACGGCTTAATTCTTGTAAATTATTTTTCCAAGTACGGCTGTACAGCCACTTTAGCGCTTCTTCCTGCACACCTACAATTTGCTTTCCGTATTTGACGTTATATTGCGCAATAAATTTTCGGAGATATTCGTCCAAATCTTCCGCATGTTCTTTTAGGGACGGCAATCGGATTTGGTTTTGTTTAAATTGTTTAAAAATTTGACCCGATAATTTTTTTTGCCGCAACAAATCAATTGGGTTATCATGAAATAAAAAAATAATGCGTGCTTTTGTCTGATCGATGAGCTGCGCTAGATGATTTTGGTGTTCCAACCGCAAACGTTCCACACCTTGGATAAAACATGTCCCCATTTCCAAATGGACGAGGATGAGTTTGAGATAGTCTGCAATCTCGCGATGATCTTCTAAGATCCGGATGAGCAGCAGAAAACCATCTTGCGCCTTGCTTTCACAATGAATGATTCCGGCCAGTGTTTTTTTTCCAGTTCCTTTTTCTCCGTATAATGCTACTGGCTTATTATGCGCCGCAGCCTTTTTTCCTTGCTTAATAACTGCTTGCATCAGTTGGCTGTTACCGGGAATCTGTGAAAAGGAAGTCATGATTGGCTGAATGGCAGCAACGGATAGGCCGTATTCTTGCCGGTCTTCCTTCTCTTCGTCCGAAAACCGCAGGTAATACTGGTTTTCGGCATTATCCGTTTTAAGGTATCCTTGCCGAAACTGCATTAGTTCATCGTCGGTTGCGAAAGAGTACAATATTTCGATCGGTTCAATTTTTTTGCATAATTGCGCGCACGCATTGTGGAGAAACGGAAAATACGCATAAATAGAAGATTCATCCGAATCCTTTTTGATAAATCGCAATATCTTTTGAAAAGAGGAATTAGCGAATTGTATCGTGCCATTTTCGTCATAAACAACAATAGGTTCTTTTGTTTTTTGCAGCAGTTGTTGATATATTTTTGTTTGTTTGGCGGTGTTTTCAATAATTTGATAAGTTTGTTTTGCTTGTTCAAACGCTTCGATCACGGACTCTCTGCCTGAAGTGATCAGTATGCTCTGAAGCCCGTGCGCTTCCGCTGTCTTGCACGTGATCGTGTCTCCGATAATCGCTTGGGCGCCGCCGGCCTTCGCTTGTTGGACGGCTTCCTCTACCTCTTCTTGGTCATGGATAATGGTATAAGGAATTTTGATGCCTAAAAGATTGGAGACAGAAATAAAACCTTGGCATATGTTGGGGAATCCAATAATGCGAAGATGTGCGTTATAGTCTTTGACCAATGTCAATATACGCAATATGTCATAGCCGGAGACTTTTATTTCAATGACTGGCAGTGATGCATGCTGGCGCAGCAGCTGCGCGGTGCCGCCGCGGCTGATAATGAGATCATAGCCTTCTTTTTCATATTGTTTCGCAATAGGAATCGCCTCACGTAAATCTCCTTGTACAACGGTCATGTCCAGCAATTGTTGTTCTTTGGCAAGGGTTAAGGCTAATTCTTTTAAACCAGGGTAGGGAGCAATCAATAATGTTTTGATTTTCATGTTTATCAATCCACCCATCTCATTTCTTTCTGCTACCATTCATTATAACTTACTTTCGCTTTGTGGTAAGTTTCCTTATGTTATTTTAGAATTGTTCCTCTGCTTGTCCCCATCCGGGGTGATGGTTCTATTTTTGTAAATGCGGATCATTACTTTTGAAAAGCGGACGGTGGTGGACTGTAGCTTCGTGCAGATTTTTGTACGGCTGGCAGCGATCAACCCCGTCATGAAAGAATACCTCGATTTGGAAATGGATCTCATGTTTAAACAGCTGTTCGGCCATCCAAGCCGAAAGCGGATTGCCATCACTTTTATGAATTGTTATTTCATAGGAGCGGGACGCGGCCGCATTGTTGATGTTCTAAGAAAATACGGAATTTGTGAAAGAAACGTAAGAGCGGATGAACGTAGAAATTCAAATAGTTCACAAGCATGATTTGCAAGATCGGGTATTGTATTATTAGCAAGGCTGTTTTCCTTTGCTCTCCTTGGAACAAGCGTATTCCGAACTTCATCTCACTATGGTTACGATCCTCAACAACCCTTTATATTCTCATTAAACAGGCCGCTTTCATACGGTATTTCATTTGCGTTAAGATGAGGAACATTTCTTTGGAGCGCTCATATGGAATTCCATACGATTGATTTGCATAGTATTCTTTCGTTCCGACATAGACTTTTTGCCGCTATAGTGTATTCGGCATTTCATATGTTTTCATGACTGGCTAGCTCCCAATCAAAAACAGGAAGCAGTTTTTTCGCCCGCTTTTTCTTAATTAAACGTTTGATTAAGGATTGTCGGCTATCAGGCGCATATTGAAATGAGGTTAAATCCTAATGTTGTTGTAAAAGCCGACTTCAACAAACTTATATCTCCGGAAATAGAACCGCTTTGTGTCCGCTTCTTTTTACACAAATTATTGGACTTCATCTTGAAACGACATCGCCGCATTTTTTAGATGTTTTCACCTATTATGTTCTTTTTTGATAATATTCCCAAACCGTTGCACTTTTTTGCATATACGTCCGGGCATTTGTTTGTCTCTTTCAAGTTTCGTTCTTTCGGTTTTTTGTCGTAAACTATTCAATTTCGGTTAATGTCAATCCTTTAGAAACTTGCATAGAGTAATTGGTTTTTTCAGGAGAATAACGGGTTGACCTATAGATATGCCCTATATTTCAAATCTATAAAACGAACAATCAGCCTCATTAACTATAAAATTTTTACGAAATTACGAACTATTTCCATTACTCTCAACAATTTTGTATTACTATCTTTTTCAATTGGTGATATAATGTTCAAAAAATATTTCCTTTTCAAATTTTTTTCGAGGCGATGAAGGGATGAAAGTAAAAGATGCATTAAAAATTGGCGAATTAGCTTCAGGAAAGATCGTTGCTGGTGAAAAGGGGATTTTCCGGAAAATAGAAACCGTTGAAGTCATGGAAGTTCCGGAAGTATTGAATTGGGCAACTCCCGGTGTGTTAGTATTAACAACCTTTTATTCAATAAAAGACGATCCGGATAAACAAATTCAAGTTGTAAAGGATTTGATATCGATTGGGGCGGCTGGTTTAGTTATAAAAGTCGGAAGATTTATTGATACGCTTCCGGAAGAAATGATTGCCATTACCAATCAACATGACTTTCCCATCATCACTTTGCCTAAAAACATTTCCTATATAAACGTGTTAACACCACTTTATGAATGTTTATATAAAGAGAAGTATTTTGGACAGGGTCGTTCGGAAAATCCTTTGTCAAAATTTGGAGCAATGGAAATCGATTCGGTTCAAGAAGCGCTTGATGTGCTATCAAAGATGTTAAATGGATCCGTTTATATAGAAGATAACGAAGGAAGACTTCTATATGCTGCAAAAAACTTTACATCCGATGGATGGAGAAAGTCAGACGCACTTTTTTCACTGCCAACCTATCAGCGGTATGATGAAATGTTGGAGGAGTGGACAACTAAATTTTCACACACGAAAAATATTTTATTTAGTATAGAAGGATATCGAAAGCAAATGATTATCCCGCTTACTTATAAAAACCGCGTATTTGCCGTTGTCCACATTCACTGTATCAATTCTTTAATCACGGATCCTGTCTTTCAAAATCATTTAGAAGAAGTGGGGAACAAGCTAAAAGATGTATTATTGAAAGAACAGTTGTATAATCAGAGAAAACGTCTAAACGATTATGAACAAATGAATGGGTTTCTGAAGGATTTTGACCATTTGGATCAGGCAAACGAAAAGAATAATGTCATTATTCACTTTTATTCGGACAGTTTAAACATCCCGCATTCCAATCCGTCTTTGATTGACTATGAAGGTTTAATTCGAAATAAGTTAATGGATTTCATTGAGCAATTGCAAATTCATAAAAGCCAAGTGTTTATCTTTATGAAAAACAGAAAATTTTATGCGCTCCTAACTGGTATTGAAGAGAATTATAGTGAAATGGTCCAACGGTGGAAAAACCAAATAGAGGCGTACAATAAATTGAATCCTTTAAGGGGATTATATGTCTCGATTAGTCCTTATTTTGGAAAAGGAGCCAACCTCGATACGGTCGTGCAATCTGTTACAAAAATCATCGAAGTCGGTTCGAATGTAAAAAAGGGAGAATATGTTTACACATATAATGAAATGGGAATTTATCAATTTTTACTAAATTTAATTGATGACCCGTTTGCGAAACAATACGCACTTAACTTTTTGGCGCCATTGCTGGAAGATAAAAAGAATGATTTATTAAAAACATTGGAAGTTTATTTACAGGAAAATGGCAATGTTTCAAAGGCGGCAGAAATTCTGTTTATTCATAGGCGTACGATGACCTATCGATTGAAAAAAATTGAACAATTACTAAATATAGATTTAAACAATTCGGAAAATCGTTTTATTTTAATATTTTGCTTAAAAATCATGAAAATAGCTTAAGAGAGGCGAAATAAATGGTTCGTCTCTCTTTTTTTATCAAATAGATCATTTGCGTAAAGATCAACAATGCACAATATGGATAATTCAGAAAGAAAATGATTTCACTCTTTTTGCATTTATAGAAATAGTTGAAAAATTTATAATGGTGAAAAATCCGATAGAGGTGGTTGAATTGTTAGGTATTATTCGTGTTTTAACAACTGATGATGAAAAAATTTTAAATGAACACGGGAAGAAATTGAAAGAATATTTTTCCATAGAATCGGTCACACGCTGTATTCCATCGCAACCTAATGGAATATACGATGATGAATCGGAGAAAAAAGCCATACCCAAAATCGTTGAGTTAGCTAAAGAATTGGCGGAAAAACCGAACATTGATGCCATTACCATTAGTTGTGCTGCAGATCCAGGCTTGGATGAAGCAAGAAATGAAATTGATTTGCCGGTTTTAGGCGCGGGGGGTTGTGGGGCGCATGCTGCAAGTATGGTAGGAAACCGTATTGGCATCATTGGCATTACCGACGCACCTCCAGCACGAATGAAAGAGGAATTGGGAAGGAAATTCCATTCATACTCCTATCATCCTTCTCTTAGAAAAACAACCGATTTATTCGCTTCCACGGCAAAAGATGAATTATTAGAAGTAGTAAAGGATGTCATTAACTCTGGCGCCGATTGTATCCTGTTTGCTTGTACAGGTTTTTCCACTATTGGACTTAAAGATTATTTAAACGGAAAAATTTCCGTACCTGTTATCGATTTAGTGGAGGCGCAAGGGATTGGTTATCAATTAATTAAAAAGGGGTCATAAAGATGCAAAATAGGACATTCAATTTAACCTTTTTTATTTTTTCTGTTCTTATTTCTATTTTTGGCGCCATTATCGGGATGCAACTAATTACAACGCTCGGTATTACGCCAAATACATCCATTATTGGCGCATTAATCGCCATGTTATTTGCGAAAATTCCAATTAAAATTTTTGAACAATTTAAGTCGTTGGAAAATCAAAATTTAGTTCAGACATCCATTTCAGCTGCCACTTTTGGGGCTGCCAATAGTTTATTAATACCAATTGGACTTCCATTTGTAATGGGCTTGCCGGATCTTATTATCCCAATGTTAATCGGAGCCGGATTGGCGCTTTTAACCGATGCCCTTATCCTTTATAAAGTTTTCGATACGAAACTTTTCGGGGCAAACGAAGTATGGCCTCCAGGTGTTGCAACGGCCGAAGCTTTGAAAGCCGGTGATGAAGGCGGTAAAAAGGCAAAATATCTTGGATTGGGGATTCTTGGCGGATTAGTTGGATCCCACTTCGGCATTTCCATGTCGGCCTTTGGTGTTGCATTCATCGGGAATTTTTGGGCTTTGAGCATGTTCGGTATTGGTTTATTACTTAACGGATACTCGCAACCGTTGTTTGGCTTGAATTTAGGAGACTATTATATCCCACATGGCATGATGATCGGCGCAGGTCTCGTTGCTCTTATTCAGTTTATCATTACTTTTACGAAAACGAGAAAACAAGGTGGAAAAGTTACAGACACAAGCGGATACGAATATACCCGCGGTGCTGACGATATTAAAAAAGGTTTTGGTTTTGGATTCCTGCTTTACTTAGGAATCGCTATTCTAATTGCCGTCATGGGCGGGCTCATTACTGAAATGCCATTTGGTCAATTGATTCTTTTCATTATATTTGCTGCTTTTGCTGCATTAGTGCATGAAATTATAGTCGGGATTGCGGCTATGCACTCCGGTTGGTTCCCGGCATTTGCGGTAACACTTATTTCATTGTTAATCGGCATGATACTCGGCTTCCCGCCAGTTGCATTGGCATTGCTGACCGGTTTTACAGCAGCAACAGGACCTGCTTTTGCAGATTTTGGATATGATTTGAAATCCGGCAACATCATTCGGACTGGCGTTTCCGTTGAACAAGAATTATATGGACGGAAAATACAATTGAAAAGTGCATTTATCGGGTTCATTATCGCGATTGTGATGGTTGCCCTATTTTCCAAGAACTTTTTTGGACAAGGCTTAGTTCCGCCGGTTGATCATGTATATGCATCCACCATTAAGTCTGGATTAAGCGGGAATGTTGGTCTTATGTTGCTCTTATGGGCCATTCCCGGGGTGATCATTCAGCTGATTGGCGGTACGGAAAGACAATTGGGCATTATGCTGGCTACTGGGTTGCTTATTATGAATCCTTTAGCAGGATGGGCTGTTATTGTCGGTTTAATAATTCGCGTTCTTGTTATCAAATTTATAGGATCTGAAGCTGAAAATAAGATGTATACGACCGCAGCTGGATTTATTGCCGGCGATGCATTATATAGTTTCTTCTCATCCGTGTTTAAAGCGAAATAATGAGGTGATAGAATGGCTAGAAAAACATTAACGATGGAAGATGCGAAAAAAGCCGTTTACGGCGGTTGTATTCTCGGCGGGGGAGGCGGAGGCTGGATTCATGACGGTCTCCAAAAAGCCGAGTCTACTTTTTCCATTGGCCAGCCGGAATTAGTTTCAATTGATGAATTACAGGGCGGCGATTATGTAGTCAATGTTTCATTAGTAGGGGCTCCGTCTTCTAAGGAAGCTTCTGTTAGTTCCGACCAGTTTGTTGAGACTGTAAACCGGATGCAAAAGGAGTTTCACCATCCTATTAAAGCGCTTATGACAAATGAAAATGGGGCAGCAACAACGATAAATGGCTGGCTGCAGGCAGCGGCAACCGGGCTGCCGGTTATTGATGCGCCAAGCAACGGACGCGCCCATCCAACAGGGGCGATGGGCTCCATGAATTTGTCTGAAGTTGACGGTTATGTTTCGATCCAGTCATTTGCCGGCGGAAAAGGGAAAAGACAAGTGGAAGGTGTTGTAAAATCATCCCTGGAATCAGCCGGTAAAATTGTCAGAAGTATTTCAGTAGAAGCGGGCGGAATGGTTGCCGTTTGCCGAAATCCGGTAACTGTTGATTATGTAAAAGAAAATGCAGCAGTAGGCGGCATTACTCAAGCAATTGAACTCGGCGAAGTCTTTTTGTCAGCACCGGAGGGACCGGAAAGAATTGAAGCCGTTGCGTCCCATTTAAAAGGGCGTGTTATTCATTCCGGAACGGTTAGTTATTGCGAGCTTGAAGAAAAAGGCGGTTTTGATGTAGGGTTTGTAAAAGTTGATGACTTGGAATTAACATTTTGGAATGAGTACATGACAGTCGAAGTCAATGGCCAGAGAAAAGGGACATTTCCTGATTTAATTATGACTTTCAATGCCGAAACAGGAATGCCGGTTGTCAGTGCTGAGGTGAAAGAGGGACTGAAAGTAGCCGTCATTTCCGTTCCAAAAGAGAATTTGAAATTAAGCTCAACCATGTATAACCACAATTTGTTAAAAACCATTGAACCTGTTATTAATAAAAAAATTGTATAAGGAGAGATTGGGATGTCTTTAAAATATACAATGGAAGTTTTGGAATTACTAGATGATGCTTCAGTTAATGGAGAAGCGGTTGTCCGCTTATTTGAAGGAAAAAAATATGTGGAAGCAAGCTACACAACAGTAACTGGCGAAAATGGGTCAACAGATTTTGTCAAAATATTAATTAAAGGGACAAATGGGAAATCGAGCGGCGGACATGCTCCGACATTGGGTGTTGTCGGAAGACTTGGCGGTTTGGGCGCACGTCCAAATCGGATTGGATTTGTTTCCGACGGTGATGGAGCAGCTGCGGCTGTAACAATAGCTTTAAAACTTGCAATCATGTCCGAAAAAGGGGATCGGCTGCCCGGTGATGTTTATGTAACGACACATATTTGTCCGGATGCGCCTACACGGCCGCATGAACCTGTAGATTTTATGGATTCTCCTGTTGATATATTAACAATGAATCGATATGAAGTAGTCCCGGAAATGGACGCCGTTTTATCGATTGATACAACGAAAGGAAATAAAGTGATAAACCACCGTGGTATTGCGATTTCTCCAACAGTCAAATCAGGATATATTTTAAAATTCAATGATGATTTACTGCGAATTATGGAAATGACAACGGGTGATTTACCAGTCACGTTTGCTGTCACAACGCAAGATATTACGCCATACGGCAATGGCGTCTACCACTTAAATAGCATTCTTCAGCCTGCCGTTGCAACAGATGCACCGGTTGTCGGCGTCGCTATCACTGCCAAAACAGCTGTACCGGGATGCGGTACTGGTGCTAGCCATGAAGTCGATATTGCCCAAGCTGTAAGATTTTGCATTGAAGTGGCAAAAGAATATACTCAAGGCAACTTTGAATTTTATGATAAAGAAGAATATGAACGCTTAGTGAAACTCTATGGTTCCATGAAACATTTGCAAACTTTAGGGGATGAGTAATCATGGCTAAGGTTGGTGTACTAACAATCGGCCAATCCCCTCGCACAGATGCCACTCCTTCCTTTCAAAAAATTTTCGGTGCGGATGTAGAAATCGTGGAAAGAGGCGGATTGGATCGGCTAACGGAAGAAACGATGGATGCCATCAAACCTGAGGGTTCGGACACAGTTTATATTTCCCGACTCCGCAATGGTCAATCAGTCGAGATTGGAAAAAGCAAGCTGCTTCCATTATTACAGGATGAATTGACCAAATTGGAACAAGATGTGGAAGTAGTGATTATGTTATGTACCGGTGATTTTCCAACATTAGTGACAACAAAACCAATCATTTATCCGGATAAAATTTTAGTGCATACAGTTCAAGCCATTATGACGGGCGGCAGTAAATTAGGGTTAGTGGTTCCATTAGAAAAGCAGCGGCATTCATTAGCGAAAAAATGGGAGGGCGTCGGACTGGAATTGGTAACGGCAGCCGCTTCTCCTTATGAAGAAAGCGATATCGCCGGAGCGGCTGCATCCTTAAAAGAACAGGGTGCAGAGTTAATTGTGTTGGATTGTATGGGGTACAATGAAACCCATAAACTTGAAGCGAAAAAAGGGAGCGGTTTGCCGGTGATTCTTCCACGTACACTTGTGGCACGGATTGCTGCAGAATATGTCTTTTAGCTGATCCGGATCTATCCGGATCTCTTTTTAAAGTAAGAAATTACATTTTGAACTTAAATGCTGAAGTGCTTTAGCAGGAGCGAGGTTTCCATCGCCTCCGTACGATTTGGACAACATCGGATCACAAGCCCCATCGTGCCTTTTATCTCCCCGAAAAAGCATTCGCTTTTTCTTTATGCGATGCTGTTTCACCGATGTTGTTCACAGTCCTGCGGCTCTAGGCCTGGAAGCAGATCGCTTAATGGGCGCTTTCGTTTTCCTATAGCATGGAAGGATGTAATCTGAAATGCCAGTATTGGCTTTATTTGTATTAAGCCTCCTTTGGGGATCGACATTTTATTTTACAAAATTGCTTTTACCAGATTTTCATGCGGTTTCTATTGTTTTTTATCGTTGTTTATTTGGTGGTCTGGTTTTGTTGCCATTCGTTCTATTGAAAAAGAAAAAAACAGACTTTAAAAATAAGGGTGCCTTAATTGGAATTACCTTGTTAAGCGCAGGTGTTCCATGGGTATTTATGAGTTTTAGCCAAAAGGGTTTAGATACAACCATTAGTGCGGTTATCAATGCAACAGGTCCGATTTTTGGCGTTTTATTTAGTGTTTTTCTATTAAAACAGAAGGTTTATCGACAAGAACTATTAGGTGTCGCCATTGGCTTTATCGGTATAGTATTATCTTTTGTTTTTGGATTTTCTTCAAATGGGCAATTTCAGGTAATGAGTGCCATATTTCTGTTAGTAGCAGTCAGTTTTTATACATTGTCTTCGATTTTGACAGGCAAGTTTTTGAGTTCGGTTTCTGTCTACACATTGTCCTTTGTTTCAATGGCTGTCGGCAGTATTTATTCCGGTATTTTTATGCTTTTACTTGATCTTGATAGCTATCAATATTTATTTAGTGGAAATAATTTTTTCTATTTTGTCATGTTAGGCGTATTTAATTCGGGTATCGGGAATCTGTTGTATTTTTATTTAATTAAATCCGGCGGCGCCATTTTTGCCTTATTTATTACCTATTTGATGCCAATTACCACGATTCTGTTAGGTGTTTTTTTATTGGATGAACCACTCGGTTTCGGTACGATCATCGCTTTCATTTTTGTTTTGGCAAGTATATATTTTACGCAAAATAAGGAGTGAAAAGGTATGAGCAGTTTTCAAGAAACCGTTCATAATTTAATGAAAAATAATTTTTTAGTAGACAAAAATATATCTATCCTTGTTTTAACGGATAATAGTACGGAATCGTTAGGGAGAAAATTTGAAAAGGCTCTAAAAAATGATGGGTGGAAAACGAAAATTCATGTAATGGAAGATCGGAGTAAATCAGGGGAAGAACCTCCGCAGGAAACGGCAGAAAAAATGCTGGAATTTGATCTTGTCTTTTGTTTAACGAAACATTCATTGACCCATACTGCTGCAAGGAAAACGGCCAATCAACATGGAGTTAGTGTCATTACCATGCCGGGAATTACAGAAGATATGTTTTTGAATGGTGCGATGAGTGCAGATTATAGCATTGTTGAAAAAGAAACAAATGAAGTAGCGGAAAAATTAACAAAGGCAAAAATGGTTATTATTAAAACCGGCGACAGCTATGAATTAAAGATTCCTGTTGAAGGCAGAGACGGTATACCAAGTACAGGTGTTTTCCGCGGAAAAGCGGCATCCGGAAATCTTCCTTCAGGTGAGGCGTATATAGCTCCATTAGAAGAACAGGCGGTAGGAAAAATTGAAATTACAGGTTCGATTGCAGGTATAGGTTTAGTCGATGAACCTGTTGTATTAACGATTGAAAAGGGGAGGTTGGTAGATGCCACAGGTGAGACAGGTGCTCAATTACTGGCGCTGCTCGGGGATGGAAACGGCCGTTTGTTAGGCGAGTTAGGCATCGGAACAAACTATGCAGCAAGAATCACAGGCGTTATTTTGGAAGATGAAAAAGCGTACAATACCGTCCACGTTGCATTCGGTTCCAATCACACCTTTGGCGGAATGGTTAAAGCAGATGTCCATATTGATTGTGTAACGAAAAATCCGACAGTGGAGTTTGTTTTTTAATGGAAGGAAGCGGTATACAACACAGTAATATTAAACCATGAAATGTTTGCAGCATAAAAAAAGCACGGCCATCAGCGGTATACAACACAGTAATATTAAACCACCATTTCTCATCCTTTAGGATATGAAATGGTGGGTTGAATTTTGCCTGTTGCGTTTAGTTGATTGCGGCTGGAATTTGTATAAGTAAAGCTAAAAAACTTGTTGGAGGCGATTAAGTCCTGAATTTTGTGTGAAAAGGAAGCGGTTTGATTTGCCGGGAGCCTAAGTTCGCTAGACTGGGAGTATGATTTTACACAATAATTTGGATTTGGCCGTTGAAGGGACTGTCCAAAAAGGGGAATTCCATGATGAGTCTAGTAATTTATGGAAAGAGGAGCGAGCGGAAAGCGGTTCTATTTCGCAGGCATAAGTTTGCTGAGCTGGGAGTCGGCTTTTACACAATATTAGGGCTTGACTGAATTGCATGATCTTTCAACGTTATTCCATAAAGGGGACAGCTATAAGTCGAAAATCGATTTATGAGGAAGGCTCTTTGCTCTTTACGTCTCCAATTTCATTTGTTCAGGTGCAAATATTTGATTTCCGCCATCTATATATGCCTTTTCCTTTGTAACAGGGTTCTTCATCGCACATCTTTCAGCACTTCCGAAATTATTCGAATCATAAGATTTATTTTTCGCCAAATGCGAGTGGTTTTTCTAATGATCTCACGGAGGATTATTTGTTGCGCTTCAATGTGGGTCTTGATTTGCCGCAAGTCTTCGTACCTCTTTTCATACACTCCCCCTTTCCTTTTTTTAATGCGGGACATACAGTAAAGGAATGCGGACTATGATGAAACTCGTCCAATCTTCTCCGGATGAGGCGCGGATCATGGCTAGTGCTTGTCTTTTCTTTCGATCGATTCCAATAAAGACGATGCCTTCATTTCCGCCTCCATTTATGTTTAAGGAAAATGAGGAGGGATTCCTCGTCTTCCTGTTTTTCAGAACAATAACCTGCGACCAAATCACCGATTGCTCCCATGGGATTCCTCATTTTCCTGTTTTCCAAAAGACAACAAGGATCTATTTCCAAGGGAGTGGGAGTTAACCCTTTTGGAACGGTGTTTGGCTCGGTTCGAAATTTGTCGAAATGTTGGTGGTTGAAAGAGAAGATAATGTGTATTACAATAGCATTAAAAGAACATATGTTCCTAATATATCTGGTGGCAAGTTTTCATTAGAACGGCTGCCGGTTGGGATGCGCCAAGCAGTGCGTTTTAGAAAGGCGATGGGCTCTTTTTTGTCTGAAAACTCTGTCAATGGTTTTGTCTTTTCTTTAGATGAACCTCTACTCCTCTCCAAATTCTCCTCGAAAGGATGATTCCCGTTATGAAGGAATACCTCGATTTAAAACTGGACTTTATGTTTAAACAATTGTTCGGCCACCCGAGCCGAAAGCAGAT
>NZ_JBVVUU010000044.1:0-18119 GCF_056032925.1 Aeribacillus sp. JST-2 | reverse complement strand
AGAACAATTTCTTTGGAGCGCGCATCTTGAATTTCACGCCATTGATGTATCACAATTTATGGTAAAATGGAAGAAATGCAGACGTGAGATCAAACGATCTTCGGAGTGGCCTTGGTTGATGATGCTGTCGGCGGTGGATGCCCGAAAACGAGAGATTGATGAGACAATTCTCAAGGAACTGGAGGTGTTGGCGATGAACGAGCAAGAAATTCGCGAAGCGTTGGAAGAGTGGGAGAAGCTAAGCGTCAGTTCGGAAAATCGCTACGCATATGAAATGCGGCTGAAATGGCTGCGGGATCAATTGTCCAACCTTTTGGGCGAGCGGCGCGCTGGGATGGAGGAAGGGTTGGAAAAAGGGATAAAGCAAGGGCGGGAGGAAGAACGGAAGAACATGATCTGGCATATGTCGGCGAAAGGAATGGCTGCGAAAGACATTGCCCATCTCACTGGACTTGCGGAAGAGGAAGTGCGAAAGTGGCTGAAATAAAGCGCCTGTCATTTGTCGAAATTCGTTTGGGAACGGTTTAGTTATTCCTTCAAAGAAGGGATGGAACGTGTGAAAACATAACGGCGGTACTGAATTCATTGCCCACCGCACTGAGGCACATTGTTTATAAAAGAAATGAATAAAATTGAGCAACATCAATGGAAATTATAAGAGTTTTTAGTTTTGCTAAAGAAGCAGATGGACATGCAATATATCATTGTTAAGAACGTTTTTCACTTGCGAAAACCATTTGAAAACTTCCACTGATATTCTTCCTTTTTTTCAGATAACAATTTGGTCTTTTTCTATACTATTCCAAATGAAACATATAAACGTCATTCGGAAGAATCAGCATGGAGAGGGGAAAGTAGGTGATGGGCGTACAGCTTGTTTTACGAATATATCATCGGTGGAGAAAACGGTAAGAAAGGCTGTCATCGCTGCAAGTGCGGCTTGCAATATATATAAGATAATGGCGTGCATGTTACAATGATTGTATAGCAACTGACTATCAAGGAAGGGAGGACTCGACGTGATCAAAGCAATGCGAGGAGATATTACGAAACTGCACAATGTTTCGTTCATTTGCAACGCGGCTAACGGAATCGGCCCGATGGGAGGAGGCGTGGCGGCAGCAATTCGCAAAGCCGGCGGCCGAGCGATTGAAGAAGAAGCGATCAACGTTTGCAAGGAGCAAAATCCTCAGCCTGGCAATCTTTATGTCACCCATGCGGGAACTCTTCCTTTTCAAGGAATCATTCATCTTGTAACCATGAAAGAGCCGGCAGGGGCGACTTCTTATGACATTGTCAAAACGTGCTTAAACCATTTAGTGGATTATTGCCAAAAAAACCGAATTGACAAAGTGGCTCTTCCCGCCTTAGGAACGGGCGTGGGAAATTTGGACAAAACAAAAGTCGCCGCCATTTTCAAAGAAGTGCTGGAGCCGGTGAAAGATATTGAATTCATCGTGGTGGATATTGATAAAGTGTTTATATCGTTATTCACTGAAAACAGCAGCATTTCCTAAAAGGAGCGGAGCGTTTTACTTTTTTTCCGTTCCTTTTGGGATTTGGATGTTTGCATCGCCTTCTTTTTCCGGCTGAATATGTCTGCTTCTGAAGGACTCACCCCATTGTTTCCGCCTCAAAACCACTCCCGCTAGTTATGCCAAGAAGGAAGACGATGATACAAAGTGAATAAGTATCTGAATGTTTGTGATACGGAATTTTTCGATAGATTCAACCGATTTGCAATATCTTGCTTCGCTACTTTCTTTTTCATTTTCAACACCTGCAATTTTTGGAACATATAAAAGGTTATTATAATCTTGCAGTATAAAAATTTTTTAAAACACTTTAAAAATGCTGAATAAAAAAGAGGCTGCACCGATACTTCGACTAAATATTTAGAAAATCAGGGAGATTGATTTTTAGAAAAGGAAGCGGTGCCAATAGGTCTTGTTTGTCGGGAAATCTAGCCTCGCTGGGCTGGAAGTGAGAACTTGCACTTTTTATTTTTTAAACTTTGAAAATAATGTAAAAAATTTTGTATTCTTAAGAAAACTCTTTTTTGAAGTACTGCTTTGAACACTATTTATTGAATCAAAACGCTTCAGCACGACTGTTTTTTATTTGAGATTCTAATTGGTTAAGGATACTACTTGACTATTAAGCATGCGCGAGTGTTAAATATGAATGAATATTATGAAACATTGATCACAACAAGTTTTTGGGGGGAACATTTGTGAAGTTGAGGAAGACGCATGCCAAGACATGCGCCGTGTTATTGAAAGAGCTTGAAAACGCTCCACAACCTTTCAATCCGGAAAAATTAGTTTTCAAAGGTGTGGGAGAACGGGATGTTTATAATATTTCGGCGCCATTTGAAGATAATGGAGAGCTTGTCATTGCCGGACGGGTGGAACCTCGGGACAGCGAGCACTCAGAAGTATATTTCTTTGTGAATCGTAACGGTCAATGGATACCGAGGGAAGGAGCGCCGGTTTTTCCACTCCAAGATCCTTTTGTTACAAAAATTGACGGTGAATTGATCTTTGGAGGCGTTCAAGTTTTTCCTCACCCGGAAAAGAAGGGGGAACATAGCTGGCGAACGCTCCTTTATAAAGGAAAGAACATAACTGAATTAAAGGAATTTGCGAAAGGTCCGATTGGCATGAAGGATTTAAGACTGGTTGAATTAAAAGACGGATCGATTGGCGTGTTTACGAGGCAGCAAGGAAACAAAGGCGGACGCGGGAAAATTGGCTTTACCCGAATACAGTCTCTTGACCATTTTACAAGCGAGGTGGCTGAAGAAGCTCCGATATTAGAGGGACAGTTTATTGATGAAGAGTGGGGAGGAGTCAACGAGCCGCACTTGCTTGCCAATGGCCTTGTTGGTGTTCTCGGTCATATTGCTTGTTTTGATGAAAAGCAAAACCGCTATTATTATCCGATGGTGTTTGCTTTGAACCCGGATACAGGGGAATTTTCAGATATAGAGCTGATCGCAACGAGATCGGTTTTTTTAGAAGGCAGTTTTAAGCGTCCTGATCTTATTAATGTTGTTTTTGCAGGCGGATTAATCCGCAAGGCTGATGGTACTGCAGATTTATATGCAGGAATCAGCGATGCGGAAGCTCAAAAGATTTCGATGATCGATCCGTTTCTGAAATATGAAAGATAGGAGCTGCTATGAATATTGATTCGTTTGCGTAGGCACCCCGCTTGTCATGCTTAAAATGTAAAGCCGCATCATGAAGGTTTTGAAGTTATTGGCCCATTTAATGCTGGGGTGGCAAAAGACGATGATGAAATTAATATTGCTGCTTCGTATGGCAGAAAGACCAATTGCGGATGATCTAAATAAATTTGATCCGGAAGAGAAAAAAGGTCAAATATAACAATCATCCGTTTAATGGGGTATTTTATCATTGTTGATGAGCATAACTTCATCTAATATTTCTTGCCAATTTTAACATTCTTGCTAATTTATCAAGTTCTTTTATAAGTGGTTCTTCATAACTTTATTTTCACTGTGTCGTATCAAAATAAGCAGGCAAAGTTCTTTTTATCCTAGAGCTCTTCTTTTCTTTATATCATCTATATTATTGGTATTTAATGGTCTAATAAATGTTTCGGTGATCGGAGCTTTGACAACTTGTGGTACACAGATTAATAGAAAAGCATTACTTTTTCATAGCGGAAAACATGTTTCACCTGCGGGAACCATTGGTCCATTTAATGTCGAAACGATCAATCTCGTACTTCTGTGTACCACCCGTAATTCTGATTTCCAATATTTATGCAGGTTATTTTTAACCATGAAATTCCATCATAGCCTTAAAAAACTCTTTAAACTTTCCCATACTTTGATTAGGTATAAGTTTACCATACATCCACATGCCTTCAGTGTTGATATCTTGTGTTTCACCTAAACATTCATCGATGAGCCTTTCTTGGTTGTTTTCTAAAGGTCCCCAAAAAAGCACCCTCCCAGGTAGACAGTCAAACAGAGAACATGCAAAAGCAGTTTTTAGATGGTCTACCTTAAGAGGGGATTTTTTTGGCCGGTAAAGGATAAACTTTTAGCTTTCAGAAAAAAACTAATCAAAGTCCACTACACAATGGATTGAAAATTTACCTTGCAAAAATTCTGTAAATGATTGTTTAAAAACGAATAACGAATGTTTTTTACATTCTTAACGGGATCCGTTTCTTTTATCATCTATTTCCATACTTCAGTAGGGTGGTTGGTTAATGGTATTATTTTACAAACAATTGGTCGGGCTCACTTAAATATTTTTTTAACTCGTTTAAGGCTTTTTGCGCTAACATGCCATCGATTAGGCGATGGTCATAGCTGAGGGATAGAGCCATCATTGAAGCGATTTCAATGGAATCATTCACAACAATAGGTTTTTTCTCGATTCTGCCGATGCCTACTATACATGATTCCGGATGATTGATAATGGGGGTAAACCATGATCCATCAGCGGATCCGATATTGGATATCGTACATGTGGCTCCCGTCATTTCATTTGCTTTGATTGAGCCGTCTCTTGCTTTTTCCGCAAGCTCTTGGATCTCTTTGGCAATGTTGAATAGTGACTTTTGATCTGCATGTTTAATCACCGGAACGACAAGACCGCGTTCGGTGTCGGCAGCAAAACCGATATGATATTCGTCTTTTAAAATGATTTCTTCCTTTTCATCGTCTAAGGAAGCATTTAACATTGGATATTTTTTAAGCACGGCTGTTAATGCTTTGACGACATAGGCGAGATAAGTGAGTTTTATTTTTTCTTCCACTGCCAATGGTTTGACCCTTTCGCGATGGGAGACAAGATTTGTGACATTGGCTTCATCAAAATGAGTTACATGTGGAATAACCGATTTTGAATGAACCATCGCCTTTGCGATCATTTTTCGAATGCCAGTAAGCGGGATTCTTCTTTGAGCTTGTGTGCTCATTTCTGCTTTCGTGGCTTCTTTGTTTGCCGCTTCATTTCCTGCATTTGTTTGTTCCAGTTTTTGTTTGGCGATGACGGCCTCAATATCACTTCTTAAGATTCTGCCGTTAGGACCTGTCGGTGTCACTTCTTCCAGTCTGATATTGTGTTCTCTTGCAATTTTGCGCACAGAAGGGGGGGCTATAATAAACTGTTTTGGTTGTTTCTCTTTTACTTCGCTTTTCTTCACCGCATTTTGAATATCTTCCTCCGTGACTTTTCCGTTGGGACCGGTTGGAATGACAAGACGCCAATCGACACCGAGTTCCCTCGCTAATTTTTTGACACGCGGAGCAGCTTTTCTTTCTTTCGGAACTTCTGGTACAGCTTGCCGTTCTTCCTCTGTTGCCGTTGTTCCTTTGCTTGCAGATGCAGTCGGCGTGTCATTGCTTGTTTCCAAGATGGCTAAAACTTCATCAACCGCAGCGGTCTCGCTTCTTTTTTTTCTAATTTCTTTGACCACACCTGATTCTGGAGCTTCAATTTCCGAGACGGCTTTCTCTGTTTGGACTTCCAAGAGTGTATCGCCTTTTTCGACTGTATCACCTTCGGAAACATGCCAGAAGGTGATTAAGCTTTGATCATGATCATCAGATAGTCGCGGTAATTTTACTTCGATTAGCATAGGCTGCCTGCCTCCTATATATGAGAAATCAATTTTATTCATTGACTAACTTCATTGCTTCGGTAAAAATTTTATCGGCATTTGGCAGAACAAATTGCTCGAGTGGACGGCTGTATGGAATGGGCACGTTTGGAACAGCCAATCGTTTCACTGGTGCATCTAAATCATACAAACCATCTTCTGCCGCAATCGCGGCGATCTCTGCCGTCGTCCCATATGATAAATAATCTTCATCAACGACAAGTAAACGATGCGTCTTTTTAATGGATTGAAGGATTGTTTCTTTGTCTAATGGAACGAGCGATCGCAAATCAATGACTTCTGCCTGAATTCCTTGCTGTTCCAGCTTTTGGGCCGCTTCTAATGCGTAATGGGTCGTCATTTGAATGCCTACAATTGTGATATCTGTCCCTTCTCTTACCACATTGGCCTTGCCGATTGGTACTGTATACGCTTCTTCCGGAACATGACCGACCGATGCATCTAATTGATCCATCCACCCCAACCCTTGTAATGTTTTATGAAACATAAATACGACCGGGTTATCATCACGGATTGCCGAAATCATCAATCCTTTCAAATCATACGGAGTGGATGGCGCCACTACTTTCATTCCCGGCAGATGGGCAAAAGTGGCATATAGTGTTTGCGAATGCTGAGCCGCATCGTTATATCCGCCGCCAACAGCTGTCATCAACACCATCGGGAGTTTTACGCGCCCTCCTGACATATACGGAATTTTGGCCATATGGTTATAAATTTGATCCATACACACACCGAAGAAATCGACGAACATTAATTCTACAATCGGACGCATTCCTTCTGAAGCGGCTCCAATGGCAGCTCCGATAAATGCTGTTTCCGAAATCGGGGTATCGATAATTCTTTCAGAACCGAACTTTTGAAATAATCCTTCTGTTGATCCGAATATACCTCCGTATACACCGACATCTTCTCCCATGACAAACACGTTTGGATCTCTTTCCATTTCTAAACGAATCGCTTCTGCCATCGCTTTATTTCCCGTTAGCAAGCGCTGTTTTGTTTTTTGCATTTTGATAAACTCCTTTCTTTTCGAATGATTAAACAAAAAGGTCTTTTAAAGCATCTTCCGGCTTAGGATATTCGCTTTCCCGTGCAAATTGAAAAGCGTCTTCGACTTCCTGTTTTGCTCTATTTTCCAATTCGCTCAGTTTTTGCTCTTCGATTCCGTGTTCGTTGCACAAGGTTTGGCGCAGGCGAATAATCGGGTCTTTTTCTCTAAGTAAAGTGATTTCCTGTTTATCTCTGTAAACTTCTGGGTCTCCTTGGAAATGTCCTAAATAACGATACGTTTCAATTTCAATAATGGATGGCCCCTCTCCTGATCTTGCCCGCTCTACTGCTTCTTTTGATACGTTGTACATTTCGACCGGGTCATTGTCTTTTACGTAATATCCTTTTATTCCATAAGCGGCAGCTCTGATATCATTTGATGGAACAGAAGTGGATGCAGACTTTGGAACAGAAATTCCATATTGATTATTTTCTATGACGATAATAAGCGGCAGATTCCATAATGCTGCCATATTCAGCGATTCGTGAAAAGCTCCTTGGTTAGCAGCCCCTTCCCCAATAAAAGAAACCGCTACCCAATCCGTTTCTTTTTTCTTTGCGGCTAGCGCTGCTCCAACGGCATGTGGAATACCCGCTCCAACAATACCTCCACAGGAAAACTTGACATCAGGGTCGAATAAGTGCATATGTCCGCCCTTACCTTTGCACAGCCCTGTAACTTTCCCGAAAATTTCAGCGGTCATTTTGTTTAAATCGACCCCTTTTGCAATCGCATGATGGTGCGGCCGGTGTGGAGATGTTACCGTATCTTCCTTCTTAAGATGAATACATATGCCGACAGCAGCCGGTTCTTGTCCTGTTGCAAGATGCATTTCACCTGGCACAGGTCCCGCACCAATATTAAAAACAGGGTTTTTTCCTTCTGTGTAAGCTTCTGCCATTTTGTCCTCGTAGTAACGAATTTTGTACATCGTTTCATACATCCATTGAAGATGGTCGATGGAAATAGTCAACTTGCTCTCCTCCTTTAATAAAAGTAAACGTTTTCAATTATTATCTATGCAAAAAACGTGCCAACATTCATTAGCCTAGAAAAAGTGAATCACAAGAATCACGTTTGTGATTTAAAATCTTGCTAAGAAACAAAAAGTGTCCCATTTGGGACACTTTTTTCGTTACATAATGATACAATTTGATACAAAATGAAACAGTTGTCTAGTTAATAGAGGATGTTGAATTTTTTCATTTGTCTGTAAAAAGTACTTCTGGAGATTCCTAAATGCTTGGCTGCTTTCGTAATATTTCCGTTAAATAGATGCAACGCCTGAATGATGGACTGTTTTTTCATTTCATCTCTATTCACACACATTTCCTCTTTTTTTTGTCCTGGTAGCATTTGATACACTTCTTCCGGCAAATCTTTGGCGGATAAAATCGATTTTGTACTCCTGTTTAATGTTCTTTCAAGTATATTTTGCAATTCGCGGATATTCCCGGGCCAATCGTACTGCATGAGCACTTGTAGAAATTCAGGCATGATGTCTGGAAACGGTTTGTTTAATTTTTTGCTAAGTTTATCGATAAAGTGGCGGGCAAGAAGCGGTATATCCTCTTTTCTTTCTCGCAAAGGCGGCAGCGTGATTGGCATGACATTGAGGCGAAAGAACAAATCTTCCCGAAAGCTTCCCTTTTTGACTTCTTCTCGAAGATTTTTGTTTGTAGCGGCGATAATTCGGACGTCGACCGGAATGACTTTATGGCCGCCGATCCGCACCACTTCTTTTTCCTGAATGACCCGTAAAAGGAGAACCTGCATTTCCAAAGACATTTCGCCAATTTCATCTAAAAAAAGGGTGCCGCCGTCAGCAAGTTCAAATTTTCCCGCACTGCCTCCTTTTTTAGCACCGGTAAAAGCACCGTCTACATAGCCGAACAGCTCGCTTCCGAGAAGATCGCGGGGAATTCCGCCGCAATTGATCGCGATAAATGGTTTGTTTTTGCGCTTGCTTTCATTATGGATGGCCTGTGCGAACATTTCTTTTCCTGTTCCGCTTTCTCCCAGTATTAAAACGTTTGAGTCGGTCGCTGCCGAAAGTTTTGCTTCATTGACTTTTTGAATGAAATAAGGATGCTGTCCGATTATTTCATCAAACGTTATTTTTGCCTGGTTGCCGGAAAGATGATTGACAAATTGGCGCACTTTTTCGATTTCTTTCAGCATGATCATCGAACCGATCCATTGTTGATCTTTATAAATCGGGATTTTATCGACCATGACATGATGGATTGTTTTTGTAGGTTTTACTTTTAAGTGCAATTCTTGATTGTGAAGAGAAACAGGTGCATTGGAAACAATATCTTTATTTGTAAAAAGCTCGTCAATCGTTTTTCCTTCCAGACATGATTGCACAAGACAAAGCAATTTTTTCAGCTGATCGTTAGCCTTAATAATGATACCTTTCGTATCAATAATAAGGATGCTTTCTTTCATATTATTGGTTGTCGCTTCTAAAAACCTTTGCATCATGATATTTTTTTCTGCATTTTCATTCAACTTCAATTGATATTCAATAGCTCTGACTGCTGACACAACCATCCCTAGTGTGTGAGGATGCACCTTTTCATATGGGCCTGATACATTTAAAACACCGATGATTCTGCCTTTTGAATCATGAATTGGGGCAGCGGAGCAAGTCCATGATTGGCATATTTGTGAATAATGTTCTTCAGCAAATATTTGTACAGGTTGATCCATCACAATGGAGGTGCCAATCGCATTGGTGCCCATCGTTTGTTCGCTCCAATCCGCCCCCTCGACAAAGCCGATTTGAGCCGCCTTTTCCAATGTGTTCGGATCGCCGATTGATTTTAAAAGCTGTCCTTTTTCATTGCAAAGAATGACTAAAAATCCTGAGCCCTTTACGATGGAATAAAGACCTTCCATTAAAGGTGCGAACCAATCAATAAGGCTTTTGTACCGTTCCATTTGAATTTTTTTTATATGGCCGTATGGCTGGAAAGGATCAACTTTCCATTGGTTTGAGCGAATCCATGAGTCTTTGACAATAGGGGAAAGTTTATCGGTCAGTTCGTTTTCAAAAATAAAGCGCTTCCACATTTTTTTGACATCCTCCCGCTGACTGTACACGAAAAACACCTCCGCAGCATTTTAAGGTGTGGTCTCCCATCCGTGAACTTAGTTTATCGTTTATTATATCATTAAAATAAAGCGGTGGTTATGATTCGATTCGTTGATGTTTTGAGCGTGCAAACTGATAGATGATGGGATCGCTGCCATTTTTAAATTGGGAGTAGAGCAGGTTCTACAGCTTTTTCAGACTTGTGTTTCGGGCTTTTTTCTTGTACCATCAGACTTTGAAATGATTCTATACGATATACGCCGCACACCCGTATGATAGACGGAAAAACAAACAGTGAAGATACGTGTTAGCAATCATACGTTTTTTCGACATAAAGTCGGTTTTTTGGGAAGGGCGGCTTCATTAAAACATCGCAAATCGGTTTGTGAAAAGTTTTTTATTCCTATTCCATTGCTTCTACTTGAATGATTTCAGCATGTTTGCGGAAAATCCTTTTTCTTTTTTCTGGAAAGGCTAACATAACTGTAACAGTTCATTTACTGCCTCATGGCGTTTTACGGCTCTACAAGATACGATTGAAGCCGTCCGGCAAGAGTGTGCAACCAAAAGAATGTTTTCACTCATATAGCTGTTTTGGCCGATATATGCTAAGATGGTTTTGAAAGACATTTCCTCGATTGCTTCTCCTTCTTCTTAACTCCTCAGTTCCAATCCATCTCCTGTGGAAATGTCATATCCTGAAAAAGCAAGGAGGTGCGCAAGTGCAAGAACAGCTACTCTTTCAATTAATGGATCTCGTTCAAGGCTTGGCGGAAGACATGAAGAGCGTCAAACAAGATATGAACATATTGAAGGAAGAGGTGAGGACTCTCAAACAAGACGTTGAAACATTAAAAGACGATGTTCAAGGTGTCAAACAAGACGTTGAAACACTAAAATGTGATGTTCAAGGTGTCAAACAAGACGTTGAAACACTAAAATGTGATGTTCAAGGTGTCAAACAAGACGTTGAAACATTAAAAGACGATGTTCAAGGTGTCAAACAAGACGTTGAAACACTAAAATGTGATGTTCAAGGTCTCAAACAAGATGTCGAAACGCTAAACAAGAGAATGGACAAGCAGGAGGAAGAACTTTATTTGTTAAAAATGCAAATGGATGAAAACGTAAAAATGGTGAAAGCCATTCGTGACAATCAGATTGAACAGCGCAGCCTTCAGGATAGCATTATCCATGAGATTGCCCACATTCGCCGTGAGATGGCGACAAAAGAAGACATCATCCATATTCATCAACGGTTGGACTACCAAATTAGCCGCATTGCCCGCACGGAGGAAGAACTTCACTTATTAAAAACACATAATTGACCATTCAACACATTCACTGAAATTAAAAATAGACCTCTCTTGAACGGCAATGCTAGGAAGAGGACATAACTTCATCTATGATGAGAGACGACGTTTTGTAATGTAAAGCAATTTGTTGTAGAGGTCCTCCTTGAAATTGGGGGGCTACAAGTTTCTTTTATAAGGGGTTTTTTATAGACATTTCTTGAAAGCTGGTGTTTAGTTGAATTGAATGATTTTTTTGCCAGTCTCCTTGCCTTGCAGGAAAATGATAAGGAGAGGCTTTTTATAAAAGGCGGATTAAAAAGTTTTTGGTCATTTTTCCGCTTTTTGAATGTGCAATCGTTTGTTATTTTTTCCGCAACGTCGTCAAGAGTTGAAATCTACAAATAATTTGTGTTCCCTGGGACTTTCTTTATATGCTTTTTCGACTATGCGGTTCGCTTTCTAGCATGACTCATGGGATGAAGGCTTTTAAGAACCTTCCCCCATAGGCCATGGCATGAAAGAAATATCCTTTCTTTTTGTTCTTGAAAGGATTGTATATAAAACTGATCAATTTCTGTTAACTTACAGATTTCTAAGTGAAAGAATCAAGGTCACCGCGCAAATAGAATTAGAAATTTTTATCATCCCTTTTAAAATATTATGGCATTGTTCCTAAAGCGACAATTCGTTCGATGTAAAGTTGTTGTTGTAGAACTTTTTTTAGTAAATTATACGGTACAACCTATCTACGGCAACTGGTATGTCTTCATTTTTTATATTGGCAAATCCGATAACCAAAATAATTTTTTTTCCTTCTTCGATATTACCTAGTAAATTGAACCTCTTCATGGAGTATATTTCAAGTTTTTCTTTTTTTGCTCTTTCTTCAATTTCTTTATACCCTTTATCTGTTTTGAATTCCGCAATGAAATGAAGTCCTGCCGGCACATTTTTAATCTTAATGCCATTTCGAAATTTCCATTTCAATTCCTTAATCAGGTTTTCTCTTTTCATCTCATAGTGATTGTTCATGCGCTTGACGTGTTTTGCGTACTCGCCGCTTTCAATAAAATAGTGAAGCGTAAATAAATTCAGTGTATTGCTTCCCTGTATCCAATATGAAAAATGTCTTTTGTACTCTCTTAATAAATCGGGAGGCAAAACGAGATAACTGATTCGGAAACTTGGCATTATCGTTTTGGAGAATGTTCCTGCATAAATCACGCGTTGATTCCGATCCAGGCTTTGCAACGACGGAATATTGTCCGTTCCGTATTTAAATTCACTGTCGTAATCGTCTTCTACAATATACCTTCCTTCAGAAGCCGAGGCCCAATTCAAAAGTTCAATTCTTCTTGAAATAGGCATAATTATTCCGGTCGGGAATTGGTGTGACGGGGTGATAAAAAGGAAATGTGGATTTAAAGCTTCCACTTTTTTGATGTCTATTCCTTTTTTATCAAGATCGATTGGAAAAACTTCAAAATTCATATCTTTTAATAATTGGTAGATGCGAGAATACCCAGGGTTCTCAATTGCAGCTTTTATATTTTCCCTCTGCATGCCCAACACTTGACGTATCAAGGGCTGTGTCCCGGGGCCGATAATCACTTGTTCCGGTTCGCATTTAACGCCTCGTGTAAGCGCAATCATCCTCGAGATGGTTTTTCTCACAAGGTAAGGACCTTGAGGATGAGAAATGTCCGAAAGTTCGTTTTTGTGATTTTTGATTGCTATTTTTTCACATTTCATCCACTCTTTAAACGGGAACATAGAGATGTCAGCCGTCATATGTGATAAGGAAAGCCATCCCTCATCTTTCTTGGAGAATTCTTCTTTTAAATCATCTGGAAAGTTCAGTTTGGCATCTTTTTGATTGTTGAACTGTGTAATTTTTTCCACATAGTAGCCTTTTCTTTCAATTGCGTAAATATATCCTTCAGCCAGGAGCTGCTCGTACGCATTTGAAACCGAATTAATGCTCACTCCTAATTTTTCAGCTAATTTTCTTTTGGAAGGCAATTTCTCATTGGTAGGAATCTTTCTCTCTAAAATCGCTTCTTTTAACGATTTATAAATTTGTTGATAGATATGATTTGACTTATCCTTTTTATCTATTTGAAAAAATATCATGATCTATCTCTCCCTCTGGTACCTGAAAAATCAGAAAACTGGTACTTTTCTTTTAATGTATTTATCATAATATTATTTATTATCAGTGTAAATTATCAGGACAAATGATGTTAGAAATAGTAACATAAAAAGAAGATAAAAATGTAAGGGGATGCAGGCTTTTATTTTGCCTTAGAATTGTTTTTAGTCTATGCGATTTCCGTTATTAATGCAAAAGCTGTGGAGATGGTTATAGAAATGTGCATTTTCTAATTATGTATTCGTATGTGACGGAACAAAGCTTTTGTTTTCTACAATGTTTTATAATAATACTTTCTTAATAAATTTAAAAGGGAGTGAGAGTAATGAGTAATAAATTTTCAAAATCAATGTCAAGAGCCGATGTTCTATTTCTTTCTGTTGGAGCAATGCTTGGATGGGGATGGGTTGTTCTTTCTGGTGATTGGATAAGTAAAGCAGGTTTTCTAGGAACGGCAATTGCCTTTTTGTTTGGTGGGCTGCTTGTTACTTTTATTGGTCTGACCTATGCAGAGTTAGCAGCTGCAATACCTGAAACTGGCGGTGGATTAGTGTTCGTCCAGCGAGCCTTTAATGATAGGTTGGGATATATTGCTGCATGGAGTGTCTTGTTTGGATATGTATCAGTTATTACCTTTGAGGCAGTTGCATTACCTACCGTCATTGATTATATAATTCCTGTTGATCACCAACTCTTTTTATGGAATCTCGGAGGATGGGATATTTATTTAACTTGGGTTTTGATTGGATCCTTTGGTTCGCTGTTGTTGACATCGATGAATTATTTTGGAATTAAACCGGCTGCTATTTTTCAAAATATTTTAACTATTGCTGTTATTTTAATAGGCTTAGTTTTAGTTTTTGGAGCATTTGCAAATGGAGGTTCAGAGCATACGAATTCAATTCTTGGAGAAGGAGTGGGGGGAGTGATGACCGTTCTTATCATGATTCCATTCCTATTTGTAGGGTTCGATGTTATCCCGCAAATCGCTTCAGAAGTAAAAGCACCACCAAAAGTAATAGGTAGGATACTTATTTTTTCTATTATACTGGCCATTGTTTTCTACATTTTAATTGCATATGGGGTATCAGTTGGATTAACACCGTCTCAACTCGAGGTTACCCGACTTGCTACTGCTGATGCAATGACGAATCTATTTAGAAGTCCAGTGTTTGGAACAATTCTTGTGATTGGTGGGGTTGCCGGAATCGTGACAAGTTGGAATGCATTCATTATTGGTGGAAGTCGAATTTTATTTGCCATGGCGGAGAGAGGGATGATTCCAAAATGGTTTGCTTACATTCATCCAAAATATAAGACACCGACACATGGCATTATCTTTTTAGGATTACTTGGTTTTTTTGCACCATTTTTAGGGCATTCAGCTCTAAACTGGTTTGTAAATGCTGGTGGCATTGGAATTGTCATCGGTTATATGCTTGTTTCCATCTCATTTATGAAACTTAGAAAAACAGAACCTGAATTAGAACGTCCATATAAGATACGAAATTGGAAATTAACTGGAGTCATTGCCATAATTTTAAGTATTATATTTATTACTTTTTATTTACCTGGAATGCCATCTGCGCTTGTTTGGCCTATGGAATGGTTAATTGTGTTTGGGTGGTATGGAATCGGAACAATCTTGTATCTGTTTGGTTCTAGAAAAGACTCTGTGAAAAAATTTAAAGATGTCTCGTCGACTTAGCCTTTGACGAGAATCCCCTTTGAAGGATTTCTAATTTATATAGAAAGTGAATTGGAAGGTAAATGAGAACAGTGTGCATTTTAAGTTTTACTATGTCCCTAGCTTTATAAAGAGTGTTTAACGTTTTAACTGGTACCTGAAAAATCAGAAAACTGGTACTTTTCAATATAACAGAAAATTGACATAATGCGTATATACATTGATTTTGAGGAGGCTATTAAAAGATGGCATCATCGATAACGATGGAAGACTTACAAGCTAAACGGAAAAAATTTATTCCCAAAGGGGTAAGCAATGGGAATTTAAGTATTGCGCATCATGCAAAAGGGGCTACCATCATTGACATTGACCAGAATGAATGGATCGATTTTGCGGGTGCAATTGGAACTTTAAATGTAGGGCATAGTCATCCTAAAGTAACGGCTGCCGTAAAAGAGCAGGTCGATAAATTTTTGCATCCTGGTTTTAATGTGATCATGTACGAAGGATACATTAAGCTTGCGGAAAAATTGTGCCAAATTACCCCAGGCGACTTTAATAAACAAGCTATTCTTTTTAATTCGGGTGCGGAAGCAGTCGAAAATGCAGTTAAAGTGTCCCGTAAATTTACAGGCAGACAAGCGGTCGTTTCATTTGTCAGAGGGTTTCATGGAAGAACGAATATGACGTTGAGCATGACGAGCAAAGTCAAACCGTATAAATTCGGATTTGGTCCTTTTGCTCCAGAAGTGTACCAAGCTCCTTATCCATACTTGTACCGAAAGCCGGATCATATGACTGATGAGCAATATATTGATTGGACGATTGAAGAATTCAAGAAGTTTTTCGCTGCTACTGTGGCACCTGAAACGGTAGCTTGTATTGTAATGGAACCTGTTCAAGGGGAAGGCGGTTTTATTATCCCGCCGAAGAAATTTGTCAAATTTGTCAGGGACTTCTGTGATAATCATGGTATTGTTTTTGTGGCAGATGAAATTCAAACTGGTTTTGGCCGTACAGGCAAATTATTTGCAATTGAACATTTTGATGTTGTCCCGGATTTGATTACTGTTTCCAAGTCATTGGCTGCCGGGTTGCCTTTAAGCGGTGTTGTAGGCAAGGCGGAAATTTTAAATGCCGCCGATCCGGGCGAACTGGGTGGAACGTATGCCGGAAATCCTGTAGCTTGTGCCGCCGCATTGGCAGTCATTGATATCATCGAACAAGAGGATTTGCTCACAAAATCAGAAATACTGGGACAAAAGATTGAGAAAAAACTGCTTGAATTACAAGCGAAACATGAGTTTGTTGGGGAAATTCGCCGCTTAGGTGCTATGGTAGCGGTGGAGATCGTTGAAAACCGGACAAACAAACGGCCTGATAAAAAGAAAACGAATCAAATTGTGAAATATGCGAATGAACATGGCCTATTATTGCTTTCTGCTGGTATTGATGGAAATGTTATACGCTTTTTAACTCCGTTGGTTATTACGGACGAGGAATTAAATAAAGGGTTATCCATATTGGAAAAAGCTTTTGCTCAATGAACCGGGTGAAGAAACTAAAGATAAAATTGCCGGGAATTAAAATCAGTTGCCGTTATTTATTCCGGCAAAGAAAACCCCAAAGGGAGGTAAACCTTGATGGCAGCAACGATTAGAGTTACGAATCCTGCAACAGGTGAATTGATTCAGGAAATCAAGGCGGATACAGAAGAAGAGATTAATCTTGCATTGCGGAGAGGGCATGAAAGTTTTCAAAAATGGTCCAAAGTAAATGCGCATGAACGATCGAGATTATTAAAAGCTTGGTCTAAAAAAATCCAGGAACATAAAGATGATCTTGCAAAAATCATGACAATGGAAAGCGGTAAACCTTTGCACGAATCATTGGGTGAAGTTGATTATGCAACTAGTTACATTGATTGGTATGCAGAAGAGGCGAAGCGGCTTTATGGACGGACAATTCCTGCAAATACGGAATCCAAACGTATTATTGTCAGCCGCCAGCCGGTGGGATTGGTTGCAGCCATTACTCCTTGGAATTTTCCGGCTGCGATGATGACAAGAAAAGCTGCACCGGCATTGGCAGCTGGATGTACATTCGTTGTTAAACCGGCAGAAGAAACCCCGTTAACCACGATGAAATTGATTGAGCTCGCTCATGAAGCGGGTATACCAGCTGATGTCATTCAATGTGTCAACGGCTATGGCAGTGAGGTAGGAAAAATATTTACGGAAAGCAAATATGTCAGAAAAATTACGTTTACAGGGTCGACCCCTGTAGGAAAATTATTGATCAGAAACAGTGCCAATACGGTTAAACATGTATCAATGGAATTAGGCGGCCACGCACCGGTCATTGTTGCTCAAGATGCGGATATTGACTTGGCGGTAGAACAAACGATAGCTTCCAAGTTTAGAAATGCCGGTCAAACATGTATCTGTGCAAACAGAGTTCTGGTGCATGAAAGCATTGTAGAGGAATATGCTGAAAAATTAACAAAAGAAGTCAGTAAATTAAAAGTTGGAAATGGATTGGAAAAAGGCACTCAGATAGGTCCGGTTATTAATGAAAAAGGATTTAATAAGATTGTCTCGCAAGTAAACGATGCAATCAGTAAGGGTGCTAAAGTTCTTTGCGGCAATAAATACAATGCAAATAAGGAAAAAGGCTATTTCTTTGTTTATCCGACGGTTCTCAAAGATGTCAAGGTAAACATGAAGATTATGCAGGAGGAAACATTTGGCCCCATTTTGCCAATCACAACGTTTCAGGAATTAGAAGAAGCTGTTAATATTGCAAACAGCACGCCTTATGGTCTGGCCGCTTACTTTTTTACAAATGACTATAGAACAGGCATCTATCTGCATGAGCATTTAGATTTCGGAATTATCGGCTGGAATGACGGTTCTCCATCTGCTGCCCACGCTCCTTTTGGAGGAATGAAAGAAAGCGGAATCGGCCGTGAAGGTGGATTGGAAGGCATTGAACCGTATTTGGAAACGAAATATTTGTCAATCGGGGATTTGTAGATGAAGGACTCTTTGAAGGAAGCTTTTAACAGCTGTTCATTTGCAATTAGATACTGTAGATGAGCAAATTCACTAACATAAATTTACATCCGAACAAAAAAGGAGACATGAACCCGATTCCTTGATTAG